>JAJRVO010000005.1 GCA_024277275.1 Chloroflexota bacterium | reverse complement strand
TCTTTTCCATTTGAACCTCAATATCCCCCATCATCTTTTTGGGTTACTGTTTTGACAACCATCTCGTGGCTTGATGAATGGACCGGTAGAACCTATTGATTGCACCACTACCAGAGGTAGTGGTTTCAAAAATACAATGAAAAACGACAAATTTCTAATCGGTATTGTGGTTGGCATAGTTTTGCTGGTTATTGTGGCTCTGGTCACGGTGCTGGCTCGCGGGCCGGGTGAGGATTACATTGCCGATGACACCCCGGCCGGGGTGGTTCACAACTACTTTCTGGCCGTTCAACGCAAGGATTACGAAAAAGCCTACAGCTATCTCTCGGACGACCTCGAATCAAAACCGGACCTGGACGAATTTATCAGGCTAATAGGCAATGTGGGCAACAGGTCCGAAGCCTCGCTGCAAATCCGCGAGACCCGGCCGGGCGATATTCATGCCCAGGTTGATGTGGCAATCACTACTTACAGCCCCGGCAATCTCTTTGATAAAGGCAGCTACACCAATGACAACACCGTCTACCTCCGAGCCACCGGCGACGGCAGCGTGTGGAAGCTGATAGAGTTCCCTTATCCCTACTGGGGGTATGGGTGGGATGAGGAGAAGGATTAGAAATGAAGGGAGTAAGAAGTAGGGAGTAAGGAGTAGGAGGCAGACGATATTGCCCATACTTCCTACTCCTTACTTCTTACTCCTTCGCCTATTTGATTCCGACATATCCGGTTTAGGAGTTTAACATGCTAACCGTGCGACGCATCTACCTATATCTTGTAGCCGCTATGAGTTTGATAACCGTCACCTGGGCGGTGATTGGGCTAATCCGGCTAATTTTGAGCGAAGGCATTGGAGAAGGCCAGATTATTGGCCTGTCCTCGCTATTGGCGACCATTATTGTGGGCTTGCCTATCTTTCTCTTTCATTGGCTGATGGCCCAGCGATTGGTCGCCGGCAGCGAGAAGGAACAGGTGTCGCCCATCCGGCAAATCTACTTTTACATCATTATGGCCGCCGGAGCGACGCCCATCGGCAGCAACATCTATCGCTTGGTTAACAACGCTTTAGTGGCTTTGACAGGGGGAATGCAACCAGATTACTATCCCTACGATTTGACGATTGCGGAACACGTAGCGGTAATACTTGTATGGGGCGTCGTTTGGGTTTATATCTGGCGGCATACCCGGCAATTCTATCGACAGCCAACGCCGGTCCAAGATATTAATCTGGCCGTTCGTCGTCTTTATCTGTTGGGTTTTTCCCTGGGCGGGCTGACGATGGTGTCATGGGGGGGCATTGGGCTGCTGCAAACCCTATTTCAAATCTCCACCGGCGTTGTCTGGCGCACGCCTGTCGCCAACTTTAGCGCCCAATTACTGGTTGGGACTGTGGTTTGGGTTGTTCACTGGCTGCTTTTGCAGCGCGACTTCGTCGCCGGTCGCCCTGCCGACGAGCGTTCAGTTTTGCGCAAAATCTATCTCTATCTGGCCGTGTTTGTTTACTCGGTGATGGCCTTAAGCAGCGGCGCTACCCTGCTAAAGCGATTGATTGAACTGGCTCTGGGCGCTCCGCCCTCTCAAGAGCCGCTCTTAAGCCAGTTGAGTATCCCCTTGCCCTTGTTGATTGTCGGAATTTTGTTTTGGGCCTACCACGGACGAGTTTTAAAAGACGATGCCGACCAGTCCCCGGAAATACCCCGGCAAGCCGGCGTTCGTCGCATTTATGCGTATTTAGTGGCGGCGGTTGGCCTGACCGTCTTGATTGGGGGTGTGGTCGGGCAGCTAACGCTACTGGTCGATATGCTGACCTCCTCAACAACGGTTGGTCTGGCCTACTACCGCGAACAAGTGGCCTGGTTTACAGCTATGATACTGGTGGGCGCTCCGGTCTGGCTACTCCCCTGGCGAGCAATGCAAACCCTGGCTATCACCCCTGCTTCATCGTCTCCGCAAGGGGAGGGCGAACGACGTTCAACCGTGCGTAAAATATATCTTTACTTTTTCGTGTTTATCGCCTCACTGGCTATCTTTGGCAGCGCGGGTTGGTTTGTCTTCCACATTTTAACCGCAATTTTAGGGGCCGACCTGCCCCCTGATTTTATCACCCAGGTTTTAGATGCTCTTGTGGTCTCGCTGCTGGCGGTCGGGGTCTGGCTCTATCACTGGTGGGCCATTCGCCGGGATGGACAACTTGGGCAGCGAGAGCAGGCCAGTCGATTAGCCGATATTTTGGTGGTGGTCATCGACGGGGGTGAGGGCAAACTGGGTCAGAACGTTATCCATCATCTTGAGCGCGACCTACCCGGCCTGCAACTCAAGCCGGTTGGGATAACGCCCCAGGCAACAGAAGCAATGGCCGGGCAGCCCTTCTCGGCGGCGGCGCTGGAGGCGGCCCACTACATCATCGGCTCCTGGCAAACCCTTACCGCGGCGGATATTGCGCCGCTGGTAAACGCTAACCCCGCTATGAAGTTTGTTATTCCCTCGGCCGGCAAAAATTGGGTGTGGACCGGCCTTAAAGCGCGCTCAATAGAGTATTACGCCCATCAAGCCGCTCAAGGGATCAAACAGGCCATTGAAGGCGATGAAATTACATTTGACCGGGGGATGGACACCGGCGCAATCGTCGCTATTGTAGTAGGCGTATTGATGTTTTTGTGTGTCGGCGGAAGCTTGCTTGGGGTAACGTTGTCTATGATGGGGGTATAAGTTTCTAGCAATTGTCCAAGACGTTGCTTGGAAAATATGGCGTCGTCGGTTAGCCCTAGTACAGCTTGGCGGAAGTCTTTCGGTAGTTACAAGCAGCGCGTTGCTTAGTTTATGGAGTGAAAAAGTGCACTTTTTCACTCCATAAACTACCGAAGGATTTACGCCGCCGTGTACTAGTCATTGGTCATTGGTCATTTGCAAATGACAACGGACAAATGACAAATGACTCGCTCATCATCAACGTATCGACAAAAAATTGTCGATGTGTGCCCCTTAAGGGCCTAATGTAAGGCGCGTTGGTTTTTTGTAAATCCAAAATCGGTTATAATAATGCCGGAGGGTTTACTTATGCCGGATGATACAAAATTAGATAACGAACTGAAACGCTGCCCCTTTTGCGATGAAGAAATTCGGAAAAAGGCGGTAATTTGCAGGTATTGCAACCAGTGGATGCCGGGCTACACCTACGAGTCGGCCATTAGGGATTTGGTAATCCAGAAACAAGTCACTGCAAGAGATATCTCCTCCCTTCAAGAAGATATGAAAACCCGGCAAGGCCAGCTTAAATTAGCTCTGGCCTGGGCCAATAGCGAAAAAACAGTCTCCTTTAAAGGGTTTGATTTATCGGCTCACAATTTAAAAGGGGTGGATTTAAGCGGCGCCGATTTGAGCGGCGCCGATTTGCGAGAAACCGATTTGAGGGGCGCAAATTTAACGGAAGCAAACTTGACCAAAGCCAACCTTTTCAGGACCAATCTAAAAAAAGCCAAGCTCCAAAAAGTAAAATTTATCGACGCCTACATGCGAGAGGCTGTATTAGAGTACGCCGATTTAAGCGGCGGCAGTTTGCTCCGAGCCAATTTGCGCAGCGCTTTTATGGACCATGCCATCCTATACCGGGTGGATATGGAAAACGTCAATCTTAGAATGGTCGATTTGCGTAATGCCAACTTTCAGGAGTCGTATCTAAAAGATACCAAACTCATCTCGGCCAGGATGGAAGACGCCGATCTTTCCGGGGCATTGATTATAAGAGCAGACTTTACCGGCTCTGATTTGGAAACGTATCAATACAAAGACGCTCGCATGGTTGAAGACATAATTTTGCCCAATGGTCAGGTGTATAATCCCCCAAAGCAGGAGTGAAATGAAACCCAAAATCCCGTCACAGGCATATCGCCAAAAACACATAAACGGGCAAAATTCAAAATTCAAAACCTGTACTGAGTGTAACCGAAGCGCCCACAACCTCAAACCTCAAACTCTATTTATTGCTTGCGGCGCTCTGGCCAAGGAAACTAAAGAGATTATAGACAAACACGGCTGGGCTGTGCAACTCAAGGCGCTACCCGCCCTGCATCATATGACCCCCGACAGAATCACCGCAGACCTGGACAAGATGCTAACTCAGATTAAGGACGAGTACGAGCGAGTGATTGTGGTTTACGGAGAATGTGGAACTACGGATATCGACACCGTGTTAGCCAAACACAACGTAGCGCGGGTTAGCGGCCCGCATTGTTACGAGATGTACGGGGGCGAGGTCCACTTTGCCCAGATGATGGAAGAGGAACTGGGCACTTTTTTCTTAACCGATTGGCTATTGCGAGCTTACGAAAAGGCTGTTGTCAACGGCCTGGGGTTAGACAAACGCCCGGAGCTGGCCCCAATGTACTTTGGCAACTACCGCCGCCTAATTTACCTCAGCCAGTCTCCTACCCCAAAGTTAATAGCCAAAGCCCAAGCCATTGCCGACTCTATGGGCTGGGAATTTGAGCATCGTAACGTGGGTTACGGGGAGTTGGAAACTCGTCTGGTGGATTTGATGACTGAAAAAGAAACCTGCACTGATTAACCTCCAAAGCCAATCTTCCTCGTTTGCCCATCCCACTCAAGCGATTTACAATTATCGGCTATGTCTTACATCCGGCTAAAACCGCCCCTAACCGATTGGCTTATTGCTATTGGCCTTTTCAGCCTGGCTCTGTGGCTCCGCGCCACGGATTTAGCCCGTTTTGTCACCGCCGATGAGCATAACTGGGTTTATCGCTCCGGTTTATTTTTGCACGCCTTTCTGCAAAAAGATTGGGGCGGTACCTCGGTTTGGTATACGCCGGCTGTAACAACAACGTGGTTAGGGTCAAGCAGTCTGGCTATTTTTTATCAAATGCGCCAGTCAACCATTAACCAACCGTTGATTGAGTGGCTGGTCTCATTCCCCAGAAATAAGATCGACCTGGATATTTTGCTGGCCTTACGCTGGTCGATAGCCTTGTCCACATCATTAATGGCAGCGATTGTTTACGGCCTGGCCCGTAAGTTGTGGTCGTGGCCGGTGGCGCTGCTTGGCACGGCGCTGTTACTAACCGAACCTCATCTCCTGGCCGTTTCCAGAATTATCGGGCACGACGCGCTGATTACCTTTTTTTCAATCGCCTCGCTCCTTTCATTTTTACAAGCCAAACGCTTGCTGCCCCAAACCAAACAGCGGCGGCTGCTCCAAAAGCTAGTTCAGCATCGCTGGTTTATCCTGTCCGGGGTGTTTGCCGGGTTAGCCATTTTAAGCAAAGCCCCGGCAATGATGCTAATTCCCTTTGCCGGTCTGATAGCCGCCGTCGATATTTGGCAAAACAAAAGCCGGTTAACTCAGTGGGTAGTAGCCCTGTTCATTTGGGGCGGCGTATTATGGTTAACCTTTATTTTAGTTTGGCCGGCGGCCTGGTTCGACCCGTGGGGGCGGACGTGGTTTGTAATCAGCAGCGCCTTTTTCTCATCAACCGGGCTGGAAGACGCCGATATTCAGCCCTACTGGTCAATTCCAGACCTGGGTTATTTTTATTACCTGGTCAACGGCGCATTTAAAGCCAGCCCCTTTTTGATGATCGGCGCAATTTTGGCCGGGATTGGCGGCCGGCGCAAAGTTCGGCGCGAGAGGCTGTCCTGGTCAAAGCCGGCGCAAACAGAATTTTTCTGGCTGGCTCTGTTCGCCATCCTCTTTGCCATTATGATGACGTTTGGGGCAAAAAAGAGTCCGCGTTACATTTTGCCCGCCTTTCCGGCCCTAACATTTATTGCGGCCTGGGGCTGGCTCAATCTTTCGACATTGCCCCCGGTCGCCAAGCGCCACACTTTGCGGCGACTTTGGAAGCCGGGCATCATCGTTATTTTGAGCGTGTTGGCTGTGTTGTTAACTTTGCCCTACGCCCCCTACTATTTTACTTACTTTAACCCAATCTTGGGCGGCTCGTTCACCGCCCCCCAAATGGTGAGAGTCGGCTGGGGCGAAGGGCTGGATGAGTTGGGACGCTGGCTCGATACCAGGCCGGACGCCGCTGCGGAACACGTCGGGGCGCGCTACACCGTGGCCCTGTATCCATTTTATCAGGGCGACATCTCATCGCCCATCTCTGATGAGTTGGACTACGTGGCCTTTTACATCAAACAAACGCAGAGCGGATACCCCGCCCCTAAGATTTTGGCTTACTTTGAAAATCGGGAAGCCCTGCACCGGATTGTACTTAACGGCATTGAATATGCCCGGCTATACCCCGGCCCCGCAATGAAGCCGGTACAAGCGGATGGCAAGTCCGATTTGCCAATTGCCTACAGGCCGCATACCATCTATGCACCCATAGGAAAACGCTTAACCATTGACCTGCTATGGGCCGATAATTCCACAGCGGGGCTGCCAGGGGATTCTGTAGCCCTGACCATAAAATCAGCCGCTTTGAAAATGGGTTTAGAGTCGCAAGCCGCAATTATCCAGGAACCGGCAGGGGTAAGGATCAGTACGCATAATTTTGACCTGCCCTCAGACCTGAACCGAGACGCCTACACCTTGCTCGTCAATGACAAACCTGTGGGCGAAATCAAGGCCCGTTTGCTCAATCTTCCTGCCGATTTCAGGCCGCTTTCCACCGTTTTGGCCGGGCAATTGAAATTGGCCGGATTTCGCCAACAGAAAGAAGGCAATCGCCTGTTGCTTGATTTGGCGTGGCAAGGCTGGCCTAAAGCTAGCAACGACTACACGGTTTTTGTGCAACTTCTTGATGAGCAGGGGCAGCGTATCGCCGGGGTAGATGTCGCCCCTGAAAAAGGCTTTGCCGCTCTGGATCGCAAAGAAATAATGGTTACGCATTACGATATTCCCCTGCCGGATGACTTGCAGGCCGATTCGGGTAGTATCCTGGTCGGCCTTTATTACTTTGCCGGGGATGAAATTATCAATGTTGGGGCAACAACTTTGGAAACGCAGGTTATTTTGGAGTAGCAAAATAAGTTAACGAGGAGTCAAAAAGTGTACTTTTTGACTCCCGTTTTTAGAAAATGAAACAGCAAGAAGTTATACAAAAATCCAAATCTCCTTCCTACGGAATAATTTTACTCTTGATTACGGCCGTTGTGGTAGCGGCTTTTTTTAGATTCTACAAGCTCGACCAGATTCCGCCCGGCTTTACTTTTGATGAAGCCAGCCACGCCCTCGACGCTCTCGATATCCTGAGCGGGGAGTTGATTCTGGTTTCGACCCGGCTCAGGCAAACGCCAACCGGCTACATGTACCTGCTGGCGGGCGCGTTTCAGTTTTTTGGCAAAACCATCCTGGTTCAAAGAACATTGACGGCTGTCTTTGGATTATCGCTCATCCCGGTCAATTTTGTGGCTGTGCGGACGCTGCTAACAAAACGCCGGAGGCCGGGGGGCGCGGGGGGTAGTCCCCCCCGTTTTCTCCCCCACCTGAACGATGCCACACATCGTGGGACGCTGTTCAATGAAGAAG
>JAJRVO010000481.1 GCA_024277275.1 Chloroflexota bacterium | reverse complement strand
GTGTAAGTCACCCTGTTTGGGGGCGGGAGAAGAATAATCATCATAAAAGGGGGGGGCGAACTGCTCCTTTATCCTTATGTCAACTAACAGAAGTGATTTGTTGCTTTCTAATCCTTCCCAAGAAAGTATGTAACAGCGAAGAGATATTATTAGGCAATGTTTGCTGGCGGATTGAGGTAGCATTTCAGCAGGCCAGCAGGTCGACTTTTAGCTGACAAGCTGACAAGCTGACAAGCCATTTACAAGGAGACGACAGAGATGAAACTATTATTGGGGAATCTAAATCGGAGACCCGTTCAGGTTATTTTGGCCGTAATTTTGGTGATTCTGGTGGCGCTGCCGTATGGGTTAAACGACTACACGCAGCACATTATGATTGTGAGCTTCTACTACATTGTCATGGTGGCCAGTTGGAATTTACTGGCCGGCTATACCGGGCAATTTTCGCTGGCCCACCATACGTTTGCGGCTATAGGCGGATATACGTCAGGACTGCTTATCTGGCATTTTGAGGTGCCAATGTGGCTGGGGATTCTTGCTGCGCCATTTGTGAGCCTGGCCTTTGGCTTCTTGTTGGGCGTGATTGTACTCAGAATGAGTTCCATCTACCTGGCTGTGGCCACCTGGGCTTTTGCTGAAGTGATACGCATCATGGTTTCCGCCAATTTCAAGCTAACTCGCGGCGATGCCGGTTTAAATGTTCCCCCCTTGCTTGGAACGTTGGATCCTTTTCCCTATTATTACCTGTTTCTGGGACTGATGCTATTCTTTTTATTACTGATGTACGCTGTGGTTAATATGCCCATTGGTTCGTTTATGCAAGCCATTAAGGACGATGACCTGGCCGCCTCGGCTATGGGCATAAATACCACCAGGTGGAGACTGTTTGTATTTAGCTTTACCAGCGTCATTGCCGGGACAATCGGCGTATTTTATGGCCATTATATTGCCCTGCTCAGCCCGGTTACAATGAGATTTGAGGAGATGGCAAAACTGATCATTATGGCTGTTGTCGGTGGTTTGGGTACCACCTTCTTAGGCCCAATTGTTGGCGCGACATCTATTGAGTTTCTTTTTGAATACGCTCGAGAGTATGGGCAATGGCGGATGGTTATTTTTGCGATAATTGTCATCGGCCTAATGCGCGTAGAGCGGAATGGGGTGATTAGCCTGGTCCAAAGGGGTTATTACGCTCTAAGGCCAAGAGAAGTTAAGCCTCGTGTAGGTTGATGATTTATTAGCATTTCAGCATTTCAGCTAGCCAACACTTTAGCTTTTAGCTGACAAGCTAGTACAGCTTGGCGGAAGTCTTTCGGTAGTTACAAGCAGCGCGTTGCTTAGTTTATGGAGTGAAAAAGTGCACTTTTTCACTCCATAAACTACCGAAGGATTTACGCCGCCGTGTACTAGCTTGTTTAAGAGGAAATCTTTATGCACACCACTGTAGATGTTGTTGTGGTTGGCGGCGGAGTAATTGGTACATCCATCACCTATTATCTGGCAAAACAAGGGGTCAATGTTTGTCTGGTTGAACGGAATGATATTGCCAGTGGAACCTCCAGCGCCGCTGCAAACGGCGTGGCCCTCCAAACCAAGCCACCCGGCCCCAAACAGAATCTGGCTCAAGCCAGCGCCAGGTTATTTCGCAACCTCTCTGAGGAACTCGATGCGGATATTGAGTTGTCTAACGAGGGAGGTATGCTGGTAGCCGAAACGGAAGAGCAACTTGAACTTATCTCGGATAAAGCCCAAAAGGCGGCAAAGTCGGGCCTCACTATTGAAATCCTTTCCAGAAAACAAACCCTTGCCCGGCAACCTTGTCTGGCCCCCCACATTATTGGATCTGCCTACTGCGCCGCAGATTCAACCGTGAACCCGTATTTATTGGCCTTTGCTTTTGCCCGCGCCGCCAAACGACACGGAGCCGATGTTCAAACGTTCACCGAAGTAACCGCTATTGAACATCAGGCCGGGCAAATTACAGCAGTTGTAACCAATCGAGGCAAGATTCTGACAGATACCGTGGTCAACGCGGCAGGAGTCTGGTCGCCCAAAGTGGCTGAAATGGTCGGGCTTCAGCTCCCCGTAGAACCCCGCAAAGGCGAACTGTTTGTAACAGAGCCGGTCCCTCCCCTGGTACGGGGTATCGTCATCTCTGCCAGTTATTTGCTGAGTAAAGCCCTACCCGCAGGCGACGCAGACCCACGCCAGATGACGGCGGGGGCATACACTGCCCAGGCTCGTCGGGGTAATCTGGTTATCGGAAGTACCCGCCAGTTTGCCGGTTACAACCGGAGCAGCTCTTTCCACGGTATCCAAAAGCTGGCCCAGTTAACAACAACCCTCATCCCCGCTGTGGGTAAATTGCATGTTTTACGCTCGTATTCCGGGTTACGCCCGGCCTCGCCGGATGGCTTGCCAATTTTAGGACGCGCTGCCGAGTTACCCGGTTTTGTTTTGGCCGCCGGACACGAAGGCGACGGCATTGCCCTATCGCCCATCACCGGCCAATACATCGCCGATTTGATTAGCGGCCAACTTTCGGAAGAAGCGCTGGTCCCTTTTTCACCGCAAAGGTTTTCAAATTAAAACTAATAAGTAATGGGGGAATTCATTGACAACGGGAATTAACTTGACTCGTTTGACCAATGACCAACGACGGACGACATAAAAAGGGTCAATAGCCGGTGATTTCCTTCGTCTACCGTCGTTCGTCCGTCATCAGATGGCAAAGTGTCAACCAAATTGTAAACCATCCAAAAGTAATACCTCAGGAGTAATGAATGTCTGACCAACAAAATCAACCCGCATTACCTGTTGCCACCCGGCTTCATCCCCGCAACAATGCCGGTGCAATCCAGGTAATCATCAATGGCAAGCAAGTCTCTGCCTGCCGGGGGGAGACCGTGGCCGTCGCGTTGTTGCTTTCAGGGCGACGCATCTTCACCCAGGCCAGCCGCTACAACCTGAACAGAACGCTTTTTTGCGGAATGGGCGTTTGCCACCAATGCCTGGTTACGGTTGACGGCGTGCGGGACGTGCGGGCTTGTATGACCAAAATACGTCCCGGAATGAAAATTGAGACACGTTTTAAGATGGAGCATTCGTATGAAACAAGTTGATGTCGCCATCATTGGAGGCGGCCCGGCCGGAATGACGGCCGCCATTGAACTTGCCGCAGGCGGGGCCAAGCTGAGTGTAATTGACGCTTATCCCCAACTGGGCGGTCACTACTTTAAACAATCGCCAAAAGAACTTATGCAACAAGAGGCTGATGTAACGGATGGCCGCCAGGCCGAATACCGTTCACTGGTCAATGCCGTTGACAAAAAGAACATTGAAATCCTATCCGACACGGCTGTGTGGAGCATCTTCCTCAATGAAGAGGGGACCATTGAGGGACAAAATAATGGTCGGCCCGACAAGGCAACCGGCTTTACCCTCCATTTACAGGGTCCCCATGATGTTGCCTCTCTTCAAGCCCGGTATCTCCTGCTTGCGCCGGGCGCGTATGACCGCCCGATGGCCTTTCCCGGCTGGCACCTGCCGGGAGTCATTACGCCGGGCGGGGCGCAGATGCTCTTAAAAGGGTACGGTATATTGCCCGGAAAACGGGTGCTGGTTGCCGGGAGCGGTCCGTTGTTGCTGGCTGTCGGCGCTGGGTTAGCCGAGGCGGGCGCGGAAGTGGTGGCTGTGCTGGATGCGGCCTCGATGTGGGATGGAGCCTTCAAGATTCCGGCAGTCTTTTGGGGGCAAAAGGAGCGTGTTAAAGATGCCTGGAAATATTGGTCCACCCTCAAACGTAAGCAGATACCGCTGCTATTTGGTCATGCTATTTTTCGAGCTTTGGGGGAGGACGCCGTCACCGCAGCCGTTTACGGTCGGGTAGATGCTCAGGGTCGACCAATTAAGCAGAGTGAAATGGTAGTCGAGGTTGATACTATCTGCGTGGCGTTAGGCTTTTTGCCCAACCTGGCTTTGACCCGCCACCTTGAGTGCGAGCATACCTACAATGCCACCCTGGATACCTTTTATCCTCGCTACGCCGATACAATGGAAACAACTGTGCCCAACGTTTTTGTGGCCGGCGACGTGACTGGCGTCGGTGGAAAAGACATGTCCAAACTACAAGGACGGGCAGCCGGTTTGAGTATTTTGGGCAAACTGGGTTACCTTTCGGGAGAGCAGGTCAAATCACGACTGCAACCGCTACAAACAGGGTTTCAACGCGAGGAACGCTTTATCCGTATGTTGCAGGACCGCTTGCAAGCTCGACCCGGCCTGTTTGAGGTGATTGATGACGACACCTTCATCTGTAGCTGTGAGATGGTAACGGCCGGACGCATTAAAGCCGCTATCGACGACGGCGCGCAGGATATTCGCGGCGTTAAGCTGCGGACCCGATGCGGGATGGGGGCTTGTCAGGGCCGGTATTGCGAGTCAAATGTAGCCCACTTGATATCGCAAGCCACAAATCGGCCCAGAGAAACCGTAGGCACAATGTCTATCCGACCACCGCTCATCCCGATTCTGGCGGGTAATATTCTTGAATAACCAAAGTTTGTGATTAAAATACAACAATCCAAAATCCAAAATCCAAAATGGATTAAGAGAGGTTACAATGACAACTGTAGCAGATGTTTTAGCCCAAACCATCCGTGATGCCTGCATAGAAACCGTGTTTGGTTTGCCGGGCGGAGAAAATGCGGAAGTGCTGGATGCACTACGGCGTCAAGGCATTGAGTTTATCCTGGTCAGGAATGAAAGTTCCGGGGTGATGATGGCAGACGCCACCGCCCGGCTAACCGGCAAGCCCAGCGTGGCCCTGGCTACGTTAGGCCCCGGCGCAACAAACGCCTACTGCGGCATAGCCAATGCCTATTTGGATCGCGCCCCCGTTTTGTTGATTACAGCCCAATCAGACAGCCGGACGTTTGACATCTACACCCACCAGGTCATCGATTTACAGGCCAGCTTTAAGCCGGTCACCAAAATGACACGCGAACTGACCAATGAAAAAACCCGACAAACGGTAGAAGAAGCCTTGCATCTGACAATGGCCGGGCGACCCGGCCCGGTTCATCTGGGCGTCAGCACGTATATGGCCGGGCAAACGGTGATAGAAGATGAGGCAGAGACATCATTCACCTCACCCGCAACAAGCGTATCCGGGTCTGATATCGATGCGGCCAAAACATTTTTGCTCAAGGCGAAACGGCCAATTATTGTCGCCGGGGTGGGGGTCGAGCCTGAAAAACCTTACGAGGCAATTCGCCAACTGGCAGAAGCCGCGCAAGCGCCGGTTATCGTCACCCCCAAAGCAAAGGGGGCCATTCCCGATGACCACCCCCTGTCCGTTGGCACATTTGGCTTAACCCAAACCGACCCCCCCTATGAAATTGCCGATGAATCAGATTGCATTGTGGCGGTCGGTTTCGATGTGGTGGAGATGGAACGCTTGTGGGATCAACCCCAGCCAATCATCTGGGTTGCCCCGTGGGAAAACGAAGACCCCAAGATTCCAACCGTCGAATTTGAACTGGTCGGGCCGATGATTCCGGTGTTAGAACAACTGGCCCAGGTCGATTTTGACCCCACCCCGGATTGGGGCGAAGCGCGTGTAGCCACATTCCGCGAAGCACAAGCCCAGGTTGAACTGCCGGAACCGGCTGAAGGTCGCCTGCTGCCTCAAACTGTGTGGGACATCCTTCGTCAAAATACCCCGCGCCAAACACTGGTGACAACAGATGTCGGCGCGCACAAGATTTTTACCGGGCTGGCCTGGCCGGCATATACGCCGAACAGCTATATGCTATCCAACGGGCTGTCATCAATGGGATTTGGCTTGCCCGGCGCTATCGCTGCGGCCAAGGTCACCCAGCAACCAACCGTTTGCATTATCGGCGACGGCGGCATGGCGATGGTGATGGGCGAATTGGGTTTGCTAAGGGATCTGAATGTGCCGGTGATTACGGTGGTGATGAATGACAATGCCCTTGACTTAATCCGCTCGGCGCAAAAAAGGCGCGGCAAGCCGGTCTATGGCACAGAGTTTGTCAACCCCGACTACGAGTTGATTGCACGCGCGTTTAACATCAACTTTTACCGGGCATCAAGTGAAGTATCGTGTACGGACGCGGTTCGGGAGGCGGTTGCAAAGAGTCGCCCTGCCATAATCGAAGCCTTGATTGATCCAAGCAGTTATCCAACCACACCAAAACAGGCAACTTAGAGCCAGGCACAAAGAATAGTAAAATTAAAACCAGGGCTGTTCAGTTCTAAGGCGCGGCATAATTTTTAAACCGCCAAGAGCGCCAAGGACGCAAAGAATTTATAAAAATCTTGGCGATCTTGGCGTCCTTGGCGGTAAAATCACCGGCGATTGGCGAGAACTGAACAGCCCTGAATTAAAACCACTATAACTCTTGCGCCAAGATAATGGTAACATGACGACGCAGGTCCGGCAGTTTGTTCTGCACAATATCCCAAATAATATTGTGGTCAACGTTGAAATAAGCATGGATGACAATGTCACGCAGCCCGGCAACCTTGCGCCAATCAACTGCCGGATATTTTTGTCGCAACGTTGACGGTAAATTTTTGGTTGCTTCGCCAATAATTTCAAGATTGCGTAAAACTGCATCCATCCGCATCTCATCTGCGCTGAGTTGTTGAAAAGAGACGCCTTCCAAATACTTTTCAATTTTTTCGGCAGCTTCCAGGATGTCTTCCAGATACAGTTTATAATCCCGGGACATATATAACCTCATCCAAAATGTAAGGGCGTAAACGGGGTTTCACGTTCTGCTCCAATACCAAATCCACCTGACATTGAAACAGGTCTTCCAGAAAAAATTTAGTGTCCATATAAGCATCAAATGAGGAATGTTTTAACACTACCAGAAAATCCATATCACTGTCCGGCCTAGCTGTACCTTGTTTATAAGAACCAAAGAGGCCAAGTTTGCGTACTCCCAAAGTCTGTAGTTGTTGCCGGTGTGTTTCTAAAGTGTTAAATATTTCCGGCATACTCCATCGATAATCTTGAGCTATTTGACTCATGATAGTCCCCAAGTTTTAGCGGTCTCGCATTTGCTAAATTCTACCATAACATCGCTACCAATACCAATGCAAAAAAACGCCGCGAGAGAGAATCCCTCGCGGCGATTCTCGTTCCAACGCAGAGCGTCGGAACGAGGCAAATCTCCTTTGCGTCAGCCCTCCTACTGGCTTATCCTAAACAAGCCCCCATCCCCGCGACCGAAGACCTCCGGGAAGTACATCTCCTCGGCGTGGGTGGGGATAACGCGGAACTCGCCGGGTAAGGAGGCGCGGATTTGGTAGCTGTACTGGTAGGTGCCTTTGGGCAGGAAGGTGGCAAACAACACCGCTTTCTCGTCGCGTAACTCGGTGTGAGAGAACCACCACCAACCGTAACCCCAGCGGTTGCGCCGGTCGGTGCGCTCTATCGAGGGCGCTTCGCCCACAATGCTGGTGGTAGCCAGGCTGGTATCAATGCCCTCGGCTCCGGCGGGGAAGGGGTCTTCGACCACCACGTAGTGCAAATCGTTGGGGGCAATGAGGGTCAGGTCGACCTGGATAACGTCGCCGACCTCGGCCTGAGAGATGGCTTTGGCCTCCTCGTCATCGGCCAGGCTGTAGCGACGCGAGACAATGATGCCCCGCTCCAACGCCTTGACCTCCTGCACCGGCTTGTAGTAGGTCAGATAGGCGGCGTAGTAGAGTCGCCCCGGACTGCCCTCCACGTCCCCGCCGGTGGGGTCGCGTTCCACGGCCAGCCGGTTGACATTGGCCGGGCCAATGCCGGCGTCAGCCAGCAAGTCGCCTACCTCTACGCGAAGCTTGGTGGTTTCGTCAACATTTGCCTCATCAACCGTGCCCTTGCCCAGGCTCTTGCCGTTGAGGGTCACGCGCCAGTCGTAATTGCCTTCCAACTCGCCGGTGGCGACCATCCAATCGGTCAGGCCGATGATGGCCCAGGCCGTTTCCTGAGTGGTCTCCCAGTGTCCCCCGTGTTCGCGGATGGTCCTCAGCCAGCGCGCGGCGTTGGGAGCCAGGGGATTATCCGGCTGGATGCGAGACAATGCAGCGATGATAATGGCCGTGCTGCGGATATCGGTGTTCATGGCGTAGTAGTCAACCCGGGCCTCTTCCCAATGCGCTCCGGTGGCGCTAACAATGGCTTCGCTGGTGATGTCGTCCAGCAGGGCGTCGATTTGTTTGGCGTCGTCATCCAAAATATGGATAGCCATCGCCAGATAAGCCCGGCCAAAGATGTCCAATTGTTGCCGTTTGTTAAACAAGGCGACACTCCGGCCCAAGTCGCCCTGCCCGGCCTCGGCCAGAACATAGAGGATGAAGGCTTGCCGGTTGGCTTTCCAGGGAGCGGTGACATCGGTGGGTGCAATCAGGTTGGCCTCCAGGTAATCCGCGGCAGAGGCAATCACATCTTCATCCACGTTGAAATCGGCCCGGTTTGCTTCAACCAGTCCCAGCAGCACGTAGGCAGTCAGGAAAGGATTGCTCTCGTCCCGGATGAACCAGCCCCAGCCGCCGTCGATATGCTGCTGGTTGTAGAGCCGCTGCAAGCCCTTGCTGACCAGCCCCGGCAACTTGGCCTCAAGCGTCGGGTTTTCCATATTAAGCTGCTGGTAAGCCCGGTAAGTGAAGACGTTGGGCAAAAAGCGGCTGACGGTCTGCTCGGTACACTCGTAGCGGAAATGCTCCAGATAATCCAACCCATCGCGCATCCCGGCGGCCAGGCTGGGGTCGATGTTGACGGTCAAATCGCCCTGAGTGGGGTCATAACTGCGCGGCAACGCGATAGCTTCGGTGCGCAGGCCATCCTCCTCCAAAATGCCGACCGTGGCTACCGTTTCCGGCGTGCTAAAGCGATAGACCGGCAGTTCAAACGTCAGCGCGTCGCCATACTCAGCCGATTTGGCCCCCATCGTCAAATTCACCATTTCGACATCTTCAACGGTGACATTAAACTCAACCTTGACCCGCTCGCCCGCGTCAATTATGAACTCCGGCGCTTTTTCATATTTCTGCCAATCTCCAGTCTCCAATCTCCAATCTCCAATCTCCAACCCTTCCGCCTCAAAACGCCCTTCTACCTCCAACGCCTTATTACTGTTATTTTGCACAATAATCCCCAACCGGGCCTTGTCGCCAACCACAAAGAAACGCGGGGCCACGGGTCGAACCAGCAGCGGTTTGGCGCTGACAATCTCAACCGTGCCCTCGCCCACCATCGTGTCGGCTCCGGTGACGCCCTTGCCGGTCATAGTCCAGGTGGTCAGGTTATCGGGCAAGGCAGCCTCAATTATGCCCTCGCCGTTCTCATCGGTCATAAAATCGGCGACCCACAGGGCGGTATCTTTGAACTCGCCCCGGATGACGCCGAAGCCCTCGTCAAAGCCGCCGCCGCCGCCTTTGGCCTCCGGCGCGACGGCCAGGTTGACCCGGTCGATAGCCAGAGTCAGACTGCCGCCGGTGCGCACGCCCAGCCCTCGATTACGCCAGAAAGTTTCCATCAACTGGCCCGGCGTCTCCGGAGCCAGGGTCAAAACCGCCTTGTCGACCAGCGACAGCGACAATTCCGCCTTAACCGGCCGGCCCTTAACATCGGTCACGCTGACCCGGTACTCGGCGGTTTCGCCGGGTTGGTATTTTTCGTCGGCGGGCTTGTTGGGGGTGAGGGTGATGTGCAACTCTTTCTCGGCGGTGTTGATGGGCAGGCTGGCGTAACCCACCTTAAAGCTGGGGATGAAACCTTCCTGGCCTTCGCCAAACGTAGTTAGCGCGGCCCCTTGCACCACCACTACCGAGACATACATATTGGGAATCATATCCTCGGTGATGGGGATTTCAAGCTGCTCGCTGTTGGTTTCCAGTTCGGTGACAAAGTGTTCATAGATGTGGCCGCGCTCCAGCGTGACCAGAGCTTGCACCGTGCCGATGTAAGGATGCGGCACCAGAATAGTGGCCGTGTCGCCCACGTTGTACTCGCGCTGGTCGGTGACCAGTTCCAGCCGGTCGTTGTTCTCTTGTCGCCAATTAACGTATTGATGCCCGCTAATCCACATAAAGGTAGAAGAGCGAACCTTGTTGCGACGGCTATCGACGCCGCCGGCCAACACCCGGTAGATACCGCCTGATTTGGGGGTAAAGCCGGCTATGGCTTGCCCATCATCGTCGGAGGTCACGGTGGTGGTGAAAACGGGGATTGTCTCGACCACGCTGTCCCAGTAAAAGCCGCCGTCCTCGTATTGACGCTGGACGCTGTACCAGTTGTGCTCGGCAAAGACCACCTCTATCTCCTGCCCGGCGACCGGATTGCTGTCCCAGTCAACAACCAGCACATTAACCGGCGTCTCTTTACCGGCCACACCCACGTACCGCTCCGGGCGCAGGCCGACGTAGAACAGGCCCTTGTGAACTACGGCGTTAGCCTGGCCGGCGACCTCTTGATTGTTGATGTCGGTCACAACCACGTCAAAGGTAAACTGCCGGCTGGCAATTTTTTCGGCGATGTCGGCCTCTACTTCAAAGGTGAAGCGACCCTCTCCATCGGTGACGCCCTCGCCCTCGGCCAGAGTGTCGCCAAAGGAACTAAAAGAAGTGGAGCGACGGCTGGTATCGTAGTCGGTAAAGTCGTACCACCCCCCCCTTACTCCCCCCCCTAAAAGGGGGGGGACAGAGGGGGGGGTATAGCGGAAGGAGTAGTCGTTGGCGACCAGGGTCCAGCGCACTTCGGCATTAGAGACCGGGCCGCCAAAGAAGAACTCGGCGGAGGCGGTTACTTTTATGTTTTCGCCATGGGCGTACTCCGGCTTGTCCGTTTCCACAGAAACCAGAAACTCCGGCTTGCGATAGGCCGCTACTTGAAAGTCGTCGTAAAAGTAGGCGTCATCATCATAGAGAATTTGGATGGAGTACGAGCCTAGCGCCGCGTTCTCATCAATTTCAAAGGAGCCGTTGAGCGTGCCCATATCGCTTATGGGCAATTCGTCGCTTAAAACCTCTTTGCCCTGGCTGTCGGAGACAGTGACCTGGGCCGTTTTGCGGGCAGGCAGGCTGTAGTTGGCGTCGTTGTCGGCGCGGATGATCCCTTTGAAGTGGACCATCTGGCCGGGGCGGTAGATGTTGCGGTCGGTGTAAATGTGGGCGTTGTAGGCTTGCTGGTAATCTTCGGTGGATACGTTATCAAACTGGTAGCGCTCAATGCCATCAGTCCAGTTGCTGACGGCTACGGCAAAGTTTTCGTCGGGGTCGTCGGGGTCTCCGGCAAAAGCAAATTGGTGGTCAAAGGGGTCAAAGGGCTGTTGGTACTCAATAAAGGCCACGCCCTCGTCATCGGTGCGCGCCCGGTCAAACTCATCGACATAAAAGTTGATGGGCACATCGGCTACGGGTTGGCCGGTTTTTAAATCGGTCAGCCAGGCCAGGGCTTCGCTGTTGGAGGCTTTGAGGGTCAGGTTGTTTTTGCCGACGACCAGTATTTTGCGCTCAGTTATAAGCGAGGCCCCTTTTGCCCCTAGCGCTTCCGGGTAGAAATTGTTGGAAGAGGCAGAGACGTTAAGATAGTAAAGACCGGGCGGCAGCGAGTCGCCCAACCCGCTTTTACGGCCCAGGTCAACCTGATAAATGGCGCTTTGGTTTAGCTCAGGATTAACCTTAACCGGCCAACCCGTTAGAAAATTTTCAGCGGTGGGGTAAGGGTCATATTTATCCCAGGCCTCCCACCAATTGTTGCCGTTTAAGAGGATAAAGTCATTGGCGGGCATCCGGTACAGCGAAAAATAAACCTGGCTCAGATTACGGACGGTGATATAGGCCAGCGTGTCGGTATAGGCGTTGTACATAGCCACGCGACC
>JAJRVO010000480.1 GCA_024277275.1 Chloroflexota bacterium | reverse complement strand
GCTTCTGATAAATTGAGTATATGCTTCTGTCCGGGGTGTCAATCCGATGAGAGTACCTTAGTCTTTGAAAAGTTCGGTCTCGCTTACCGTGAATGTGATCGTTGCAAAAGCGTTTATGTGTCCCCGCGTCCCTCAGAAGAAGTTCTGGTTGATTTTTACCGCAATTCTTCTTCATCCCGTTTATGGCGAGAGCAGATTCTTGCTAAAACCAGAGAATCTCGTCGGGACAAGCTATTTCGACCTCGCGCGCAGTGGTTGCTAGATGTGCTTGATGAATATCGCCCCGATGCTCGTTTGGGCATTGTATCAGGTTATCATAATGATTTGTTGATTGAAGAATTGGTTAATCTGGAGCAGGCCTTATTCCAGATTATGGTGACAAACCCTTTGGCCGATGTGGAGTTTGCCGGGGTCGATCTCCCGGATGTCATTATACGTCCCACGCCAACCCACAAATTGACATCGCTTGGTCCGGTTGATGTTTTTCTAGCCTTTGATATATTAGATCGTTGTGCCGATTTGGAAACCCTGTTTGCGGCTGCCCGATCTGTATTGGCTCCCGGTGGGTTGTTTTTAGGAACCTCTATCTTGATTAGCGGTTTTGATCTCCAGGTGTTATGGGATCGTTCTGAGAGTATCTATCCGCCTGAGCGGTTGAACCTGCTCTCAACAGAAGGCTTGACCGCGTTATTTAAACGACATGGTTTTGAAGCATTGGAGTTTAGCACGCCGGGAATGTTTGATGTTGAGATTGTTCAACATGCCATTCTGGCAAACCCAAATCATGAATGGCCAAGATTCATCCGCTACTTGGTTGAAAACCGCGATGAACGAGCGCTTGGGACGTTTCAGGAATACCTCCAAAGATATCGCTTAAGCTCATTTGGGCGAGTGGTATTACGTCGTTTGCCATAAAAGGATAACAGAATGTTAGCGTCTAAAATTAAACAAACATTTAAAGAAGGAAAAGTTAGCATTGGCTCTTGGATATCAATGGCCCATGTATCCATTGCCGAAATTTTGGCTTCGGCTGGATATGACTGGGTCGTTGTCGAAACTGAGCATACCGCTATTGACGTGTCGGAAGTGTTACGGCTGATTATTGCCATTGAGCGACATGGAGCAACTCCGTTGGTGCGGTTGGCCTGGAATGATCCAATTCAAGCTAAGGCTGTGTTAGATTCAGGCGCCGCAGGGGTTTTGGTGCCAATGGTTAATAGTAAGACTGAAGCTGAATTGGCCGTACAAAGCGTTAAGTTTCCGCCGTTAGGGTCTAGGGGGGTTGGGTTAGCCAGGGCACAGGGGTATGGCCTTACTTTTGATGAATATGTTAAAAATGCTAACCGTGATGGTTTATTGATGCTCCAAATAGAACACATTGACGCTGTCAATAACATCGATGAGATATTATCTGTGCCCGGTATTGACGGTACCTTTATTGGCCCCTATGATTTATCATTGTCAATGGGATTGCCTGGACAATTGAATCATCCCGATATTCAAGCCGCTAAACAGCAGGTACTGGAAGCTACCAAAGCACACGGGCTTGCGCCAGGTATTCACCTGGTTCATCCCGATACGGCGGCTGAAGATTTGGGGGAATATGTAGCCCTTGGCTATCAGTTTATCGCCTTGGGCACTGACATCCTTTTTTTAGGAGATAATTGTAGAACTTTACATAGGATAGCCCGTGAGACGCTTACAAATTCATTTTAGAGAGGATGAACAAAAAATAACATAATTATGAAACGAATTCTCCTTTTGTTACCAGCTAATAATAAAGCCGGTGTTCAAAAAATTGCAGCCAATCTGGCCCGCTCTCTTAGCCTATCTGGGTGGGTGGTCTTTATTTCCTATCCTATACTGCCATATCATCGAGTTTACGGTAGTAAGAAGAACTACCGCACTTTGCTCGGAACCTGGAAACGGTATTTGCTTCAATTTGTGACTAATCCCAACTTTAAATTTAGTGAGATAATAGATGATGTAAATGTCAAACATCGTCCGTTTCTTGTCAAGCCTGGTCAAAGGTATTTGCAATCTTTTGATCAAATTGTTGCTTTTGGTGAATATTTGCTGCCTGACCTTTATACCGACGATCTGGCTGCAAAGTCAAATCTTTACATTCTGCATCCTCTTGAAATAGTACACAAAAACCCTCAATATCTTCGTCCTATAATTAAAGGATTTAAAGGGAAGACAATGGCCTTATCTCCTTTTACACAGAATTGGTTAAGGACAAACTTGAATTTGGATGTCCCAGTTTTACTTCCCGCTCTTAGTAAATATTTTTGGCCGGTACCACTAGAGTGCCGTGATGAAAGAAAATATGATTTTTTGATTAATTATATACCTTCGACTAATAAGGGGATAGACTTGGTAGAGCGCTTTATTAGAAAAATTACCGAGATAGCTCCAGATAAAAAGATTGGAGTTTTTGCCTCTTTTACTGATGTTGATCGGGTGCAGCAAGAGTTTCCTAATTATTTGATTCATACCAATGTTCCGGAACAAAAGATGCCAAAATTGTTCTCCATGTATAAATTTTTTCTTTACCCAAGTAGACTCGAGGGGTTTGGCATGTCGCCTTTAGAGGCAATTGCTTGTGCTACCGTGCCGATAATGATACCCGGGGTTGGCGCTCTTGATCTATTTGGAGTTGATGGAAAAAACACTATATTTTTTGCTGAAGAAGAAATTGAGGCTGTAGCGATTGAATGTGTTAACATCTTGAATAAAGATGGAGAAATTCAGAAGTATCAACACAACTGTACTCAAACTGATTTTAACAGGTTTTCACCGGATACTTATGCTCAAAGACTTTTAGATATTATAGGTGAGCCAAATCATTCTTGGTGAAATGCCTTGAACGTTGTTAGAACTATAATCTTGGATTTTGACGGTCTACTTGTTGAGTCCAATCAAGAAAAGATGCAGGCATTTGAGGATTTGTTTGTCTTGTATCCAGAATACCAGGCAGCGATGATGGCCTATCATTTAGAGAACTACTCGCTGCCACGCCATCTTAAATTCGAATATTACGTATCCGAACTTATGGGGCAGCCTAACACGGAGCTACTTCAGACGATGTCGCGTCAATTCTCTGAGCTGGTGATGCGTCGGGTTATCGCCTGCCTGGAAGTACCGGGGACGCAATCGTTCTTGGATGAATTTTTCGGTCAAGTTCCGCTGTATGTTTCATCCGTTACTCCGCAAGATGAGTTACAACAGATTATTCAGCAGCGTGGCCTTAGTTCTTACTTTTCGGCAGTTTTTGGCGACCCGCCGTGTCGAAAATCTGAGGCCATTCAAACCGTACTCGCTCGTGAAAAATTGTTGCCAGTCGAAGTTCTTTTCATTGGTGACTCGGCCTCAGATTATCGAGTTGCTACCGAAGCCGGGCTGGTTTTTATTGGCCGAGATAGTGGCTTATCATTTGCTGGCATTGAGACCGAAATATACCAGGATCTTTATGAAATTGCCGATGTTGTTCGCCGGCGGATAAAAGGATAAATAGTTTGACAGACAATGTAGATATTCTGGTAACCCTGTCAACATTTGCGGCTTACTCTGTTGAGCCGCTGAAATTGTTGCAGAAGAACGGTTTGACCTTTCAAGTAAATTCTTTAGGTAGACGGATGAAGCCGGAGGAGGTACTGCAACTGGCTCCCAATTGCCGGGGACTGGTAGCCGGAGTAGAGTTGTATACTGCCGGCACCCTGGCTCAATTACCCAACCTGCGCTGCATCAGTCGTTGCGGTGTGGGGATTGATAATATTGATTTGCTCGAAGCCAGG
>JAJRVO010000479.1 GCA_024277275.1 Chloroflexota bacterium | reverse complement strand
TATTCTTTCTCAAACAATTTCTCCAGCCCGGCAAAGGCAACGCTGGTGGCCGGTTCAACAGAAAGCCCCTCAACCCGCGCCACCCGACGCATTGCTCTAAACGCCGCGCCATCGTCTACGGCAACCATAGCCCCCCCGTATTTATCGCCGGCCTGCTTTAAAATCTCATAGGCCCGTCCGGGTTTGCCGGTTGCCAGCACCGTGATTAGCGTGTCCGGCTGAAGAACCGGCTCGGCTTGAGCCAGACCCCGCTCCCAAGAGCGAACCATCGGCGCGCAGCCGTCCGATTGAACGGTTCCCAGTTTCGGGATTCGGTCGATGATGCCGGCTGCATACAACTCTTTAAAGCCCTTTAAAACTCCTAATGGACCAATTCCCCCGGAAACGGCCTGAATATACCAATCAGGAGCTTGCCAACCCATTTGCTCAACAATCTCAAAAGCAATGGTTTTCATACTCTCTTTGCCGGGAATAGCTTTGGCCCCTTTATCAATATAAAGCCCTCGACGTTTGGCAAAATCAGCGGCAACATCTTTGGCCTGGTCATACGTGCCGGTAATTTTAACCACTTCTGCCCCATAAATCGCCAATTCCCGCATTTTTTCGGTGGGGACGCTGCTGGTCAAAAAGACCCATAGCTTTATGCCGGCCCGGGCGCAAAAGGCCGCATACGCCGCCGCCGCATTGCCGGTAGAGGCCAAAACCAACTCCTCAATCCCCTCAGATTTTAAAACGCTAACCGTGGCCGCTGCCTGTCTGTCTTTAAAAGAGTTGGTTGGTTGTTGTCGCTCGTCTTTAATCCAGATTTCACCATGCTGTAACTCTCGCTCCAGCCCTTTAGCGCGAGACAGCGGCGTCCAGCCTTCGCCCAAGGTTTGGATAGGTTTAAAGTCGTCAGGAAAGGGCAGGAGTTCCCAGTAGCGCCACATCGTGGTTGGTCGCTGGGCCACCAAAGAGGGCCAGTTAGCGGGCAAGGCGGTAAAATCATAGCGGGCATCAAGCCAGGCCCCACCACAAGCCGGACACTGGACGGCAGTCAATTTGGCATCTATCTGGTGATTACATTCCAAACAGCAAATAGATTTAAAAAGCGTTTTCATAAAAATGCCTCCGGTAATGACCTGGCAATTTCAGCTTACTTCATTGTACGACAAGAGGTTTAAGGTGTAAAGCCCCTAAAAGATATAATTTGGTTGTGTAAAAAAACATATTGTCACAAATTGACAATATCTTATCGGTTTTCCGCCAGAACGCCTGTCCAAGTTTATACGACGAGAAACTAAAACGCTGTTAAACCGGCCTGAAAGCGCCGTTCACATTAAAAATTGATGATTGTTCCGGCATTTTTTGACAAATTTGCACTTGACATAGAACGCCCGTTCGTGGTATAATTATGTAACCAGCACAAATGGTCGGAACAAATGAACGCTTAATTAAGGAGAATTAGTATGGCCTTATCTGAACGCCAGGGGAAAATTCTAAGTTTTGTAAAAACCTTCACTCTTGATAATGGTTATCCCCCCACTATCCGAGAAATAGGTAAAGCGGTCAATATTACCTCAACCTCTGTTGTTAATTACAATCTCGACGCACTACAGCGGGAGGGCTTTATTTACCGAGATCGTACCGTTTCGCGCGGTATTCGGTTAGTAGAGGGGTTAGAGGAGTTAACCGGCGCTATCAATCTGGTTAAAGTGCCGTTATTGGGCCGAATTGCAGCCGGTGCGCCTATTGAAGTACCCGAAGGCGCGTACGATAGCGACATTGATACCATTGAACTATCCCGCGATTTATTGCCGGATGATGACAAAATTTATGCGCTGAAAGTTCAGGGTACTTCTATGATTGACGCTCTAATTAATGATGGCGACATCGTTATTATGCGCCATGCCGAAGACGCGAACAATGGCGACATGGTTGCAGCCTGGCTAACAGACCAGGAAGAAACTACGCTAAAGCGTTTTTACCACGAGGGCAGTCGCGTCCGCCTACAGCCGGAAAATCAAACGATGGACCCCATCTACGTTGAGCCTGATAAAGTAAATATTCAGGGTCGGGTAGTGGCTGTAATTCGCCAATTGAATTAAAGACAATAACGCGTTACATTAAAAAAACACGTCCACCTACGGCGTGTTTTTTTAATGTAAATTCATCGCATAAAAACTTGACATTAGAACGTGTGTTCTGGTATAATAACATTGTACTAGAACACACGTTCTGTTTATTTTAAATCAACTTATAAATTGATGGAGCCAGATAAATGATAGGTATTAGCGACAAACAAGGCGAGATGCTGGCATTTATTGAAAAGTTTGTAACCGAGAACGGTTATCCTCCTACCCGCGAGGAGATTAGAACCGGACTCAACATCAGTACTAAATCGTTGGTGAATTACCATCTGGAAGCGTTGGAGAATGCGGCCCTTTTAACCCGTGTTCCCAACACGCCGCGTGGTCTTCGATTGGCCGAGGAAAATGGCGGCCCTTCATCGCCGTCTGCTCAGGCAAGCAATAACTTGTCCGGTGATTTTGCCGCGCTTGATCATGATGAGGTAATTGAACTCACTTACAACATGGTGACCAATACCAGCAACCTTTACGCGCTTAAAGTAGAGGGCGAAGCTATGATTGACGCGCAGGTGAATAACGGAGACATTGTTATTCTCCAACGTCAAACCCACGCCCAAAACGGCGAGATGGTTGCTGTGAGGCTGCTTGAATTTGGCGAGACCACGCTCAAGCGATATTACCGTGAAAATGGTCACGTTCGATTGCAACCGGCCGATATCAACCTGGAGCCGGTTATCGCCAGCCCGGAAGCGGTGGAAGTGCAGGGTAAAGTAGTGGCCGTTATCCGGCACGTGGATTAACCTGTTTGTTATTCAGTTCAACCAAACAAAGGTAATATCTTGCGGGTAATTAGTAAATGGTAACTTGGGTCAATTACTATTTACCATTTACCATTTACTAATTACCAATTACCGGCATACAGAACCCTTGTTAGAAAAAAGCTGAACAGTTACAACTGTTTTTATGGACACGCGGCAGTAGCAAAAAATAGGGTGCAACAGGCTATGTTATGCTTGAACAACCAAACTATCCTGTGCATTGGGAAAATCTTGATACGGAGATATATATGCGTCGGGTTTTAGAGTATCAGGCCGATCAAATTGAAATGGTTCTAACCAGCCATCGCGTCCCCGGCCGGGTAACGGGCGGAGTAGTGACGCCGCGTTGGGTCAGCTACCGGATTCTGCCCGAAATCT
>JAJRVO010000478.1 GCA_024277275.1 Chloroflexota bacterium | reverse complement strand
CCGGTTTCTTCTTTACACTCGCGGATGGCGGCTTGTTGCGGGGTCTCGCCCACTTCTACAAAGCCGCCGGGAAAACACCAACTGCCTTTAGCCGGTCTGATGGCGCGTTTGATGAGCAGCGCTCGACCATCTTGCTCAATCATCACCGCCGCGCCCACTTTGGGGTCAATAAACTGCACAAAGCGACAGCTTTCATCGGGACACACGCGCCGCACCCGGCCAAACGCCTCTTTATCCACCATCTCGGCGCGGCAGCGGGGGCAGTACCGGAACCCCTGCCGCAATGAGGCGGCTTCTTCGGCGGTAAGGGTGAATTCTTCCTGGGTGGAGTCGGCCATATTATGCTTGCGCTTCTACGGCCTTCCGCGCTGCCAAAATGTTGGCGGTAGGCGCAGTAATTGGGGTAACGCAGCCCGTACCCAGGATAAACCCTTGACCGCCGGTGGACTCAATGGCTGTTTTGGCTTCGGCCATAACGCTTTCCTGCGTGCCGCGCACCATAGTTTCCCACTGGCGCAAACCACCGCACAAGGCTTTGTCTGTGCGACTCCTGGCTTCGGCCAGCGAGGGAGGCGTTTCTACATCGTGCCAGTTCATAACCTGAACCGGGTAGTCGGCTACCAGGTCAAACATCACGTTGACCCCGTGCAGGTGGACCAGGTTAAACCACATCCCTTGGGTTGCCTTCAGGATTTTCAGGTCCAATTTATGGCAGAATTTGCGATACTCATCTTCGGTCAAGAGATCATAGGTAGCATGCTGCAAGGCCAAAAAGATACCGGCGGCCCCCGTTGGTTTAAGCGCTTCAACAAAGCGGATAATCGACTCGGTGATAGTCGCCAAACCGGCTTTTACGGCTTCCGGGTGCCGGCGTATATCTGAAAGCAATCGGTCTCCGGCCAGGTTTTTGGCTTGCGAAAGAGGATTAAAAATGGTCTGAATGAAGGGGATTTCATCTTTTACGGTTTGCCCAATGGCGTCATTGGCTTTGACGACTTCGCCCAGCAACCCCTCATGCGGGTCAAGGGGTTTGAGCTTGGTCCAATCTTCTGGCGACTGAATAACCCGTGGCCCCCACACGTAAGTTCCTTCCTGGTTGCCGTGCCAGGAACTCTCGGCCCCATAGCCGGACACGCAGTAGTTGCTGTTGGGCGTCACTTTGATAAAGTCAAAATCAAAAGTGTGTTGAAAAACCAGCGTGGCACGGGCCAATTCATCGCCTCGCATATCATCAACAGGCCAGTGTCGCCACAGAGCAACGGGGGGACGGTCAACGGCTTCACCGGCAAATGTGGCTTCCAAGCGTTCTCGTTTGGTCATTTTTGCGGTCATGTTTCCTCCAATAAGTTTCAAATCATTAACTTTGGAAATAGTTCACAAATTGGTTGCCTTTTTTACCCGACGAAGGACGATAGATGAATGAAAAACACCGTGCGTTCACGCTTTTTTTGTCGTCCGTCGTCAGTCGTTCGTTAAAAATTTTAAGTCGGTTATCATACTCTATGAACCACCCTAACTTTGACTACCCCAATCTCAACTCACCCTTAACGGTTCTATACAGGGTGTCCGCCCTGAGTTCATGCAGCGTGTAACACGGCGAATTTAGCTCTTCGGCCAGGGCCTGGGCCAGGCCGCGGTCAAAACTGACGTGTTCCATATTAATGACCACGGAGCGAATGTCTTCTTCCGTAATCATCTTGGCTACCCGGTGGGCTTCTTCCTGAGCCGGTAAATCCGACATAGAAACGTTGCCCGCGCCGTCGGTGAGCAGAATCATCAGCGGCATGATTTCCGGGTGGAGACGGAGTTGCTGGCTCATAACCCGGTGGGCCAGAAACAGTCCGGCAGATAGCGGTGTTTTGCCCCCAACCGGCACATCGGCCAGGGCTTTTTTGGCTAACTCAACACTGGTGGTGGGGGGCAAAACCAGCCGGGCCTCTTCTTTTTGAAAGACAACCAGGCCAACCTGGTCTCGCCGCTGGTAGGCATCCAAAAGCAGGCTCATAATAGCGCCTTTGGTTGCTTCCATACGCTCGGCGGCGGCCATACTCCAACTGGCGTCAACCACAAAAAGCACCAAATTAGAAGCGCGACGAACGCGAACTTTATCCTGAATATCTTGCGTTTCTACGGCCAGAGCGCGATCTGAACGGTCTCGGCGGAGTTGGAAAGGTGCGGCGGCACGGAGGGTAGCATCGAAGGCAACATCTTTGGGTTTGCCGCGTGCCGGGCGAGCCTGAATGTAGCGCCCGCGTTTACGATTTGTTTTAGTGTAGCTGCGTTTGCCCGACGAAGAACGTGTCATCTTATCCAGCGGAGTTTGCAGCCGGTGGGGCGTAAAATCATCGCCAATAGAAGTGGGGCTATTGGCCTCGCTCTTATCGCCGGATGATGGATCAATGTATTGGGGTTGAGACGGCGCCCCCATAGGCGGGGGCGCCGGGATTTCATCCGGGTCTACCGATTCAGAACCGTTTTTTTTTCCTCAGAGGACGCAGTGGTGGCGTCGCCGGCAGCTTGCCGCATTTCTTGCTCGGCTTGCTCGGTGGCTTCTTCGCGCACTTGTTCCAGGCGTTCGGCCAGTTCTTGAAATTGGACGGTTGTGTCCTGGAAGGGTTGGCGTTTGAGACGGTGGGGTAAAGCTAATTCAGCGCCGACCAGGATGTCAACTTTGGTGACATTTAGGCGGTTATTGAAAGCGGCGTTGGCCAGGGCTGTTTTTAAGATGACGATATCGGCCCGGTGGCCGTCAACCTTCATTTCAGCCATAAGCTCGGCAATGGTAAATAGGTCTCGCTGGGTGTAAATTACCGACGGTAACGTTTTGCGCGCCTGTATAATTTGATCGGCCAAATCTTCTTCTTTGGGGCGCCATTCTTCATAAAACTGTTTGGCGTCTCTTTCAAATTGCAGGGTGCGCTCTAAAATCTCCATTCGCCGGGCAGATTCGGCAATGCTTTGAATATCCACGCACAAGGCAAAGCGGTCGAGCAGTTGGGGGCGGAGGTCGCCTTCTTCGGGGTTCATAGTGCCCACAAACATAAAGCGGGCCGGATGGGAAAAGCTAATGCCTTCGCGTTCAACCACATTTATGCCCATTGCCGCAGAGTCAAGAAGCAAATCAACCACATGGTCATCTAACAGGTTGACCTCATCAACGTAAAGCAAACCCCGGTTGGCGGCGGCCAAAACCCCAGGCTCAAAGTGTCGCTCGCCTTTTTTAATGGCTTGTTCAATATCCAAGGTGCCAACCACCCGGTCTTCGGTGGCGCTGACCGGCAGGTCGATAAAGCGGATACGATGCTCGCCGACTCTTAACTCTTCGTTGTTGGCTTTGCGTTCTTTCACCCAATCCGACCAGGTTTCCGGCCTGTTAGGGTCATCATTAAAGGGCGAGTCGATAAAGACGTCGATTTCAGGCAGAAGGGCTGCCAGAGCGCGAGCAGCGGTGGATTTGGCCGTGCCACGCTCGCCACGGATAAGGACTCCGCCAATTTTGGGGTTAACGGCATTCAAAATGAGGGCCGTCTTCATCCGTTTTTGGCCAACGATGGCTGTGAAGGGAAAAATTGATGACATAGGTTTGATAAACTCCTTGATGAAAAAAGGTTACAGGGTTGCAGGGTTGCAGGGTTGCAGGGTTACAGAGTTGCAGGGTTGCAGAGTTGCAGGGTTGCAGAGTTGCAACCTTACTACTTTGCTACTTTGTTACTTTGTTACCTTGCCACCTTGCTACCTTGCTACTTTGTTACTTTGCCACCTTGCTATCTTGCTACCTTGCTACTCTGTAATTGTACCCTCTAATTTCTAATTTCTAAATTTTGGTTTTACTCTTCTTCTTTTTCTTTCTGAGCCTGGGCGATGATTTCGCCGGCAATGTGACTGGGAACCTGTTCGTAGTGGGATAAGGTCATGGTGTACACCCCGCGTCCCTGAGTAATTGAGCGCAGTTCAGTGGCGTAGCGTTGGATCTCGGCCAGGGGGGCCTGGGCGATGATGGTGGTGTTGCCTCGAATCTGCTCCATGCCCGACATCCGTCCCCGTCTGGTGCTGAGGTCGCCGCTGACATCGCCGGTAAACTCTTCCGGAACGGTGATCGCCATATCCATAATTGGCTCCAGCAGGACGGGGCCGGCCTGTTGAAACGCCTTTTTAAAAGCTTCTCGACCGGCAATTTGGAAGGCGATGTCTTTGGAATCGACCGGGTGTTCTTTGCCGTCGTAAACCACGGCTCTTACGTCTACCACCGGATAACCGGCTATTACGCCCTGCTCCAAAACTTGTTTAATACCTTTTTCAATCGAGGGTAAGAAAGGCTGAGAAATAGACCCGCCAAAGATTTCGCTTTTATACTCAAAGCCCTCTCCACGCTCCAGCGGCTCAAGGCGCATATGCACCTCGCCAAATTGACCGGCGCCGCCCGACTGTTTTTTGTGGCGGTACTGATCGGAGGCAGTTTTGGAGATTGTTTCCAGGAAAGGCACCTTAGGCGTAGCGGTGTCTACGCCCAGGCCAAAGCGGTTAGCCATACGCTTGACGGCGATATTTACGTGGGTTTCACCCATTCCTTCAAGAAGCGTCTGGCGAGTCGCTCTTTCATAGCGATGGCTCAGGGTCAAGTCTTCTTCGGTAATGCGGGTCAGGCTGGGGCCAAGTTTAGCCGAGTCGCTCTGGGTTTGCGGCGTGAGGGCTATAGCAAAAACGGGGTTAGGATAGTTTGGAACGGATACGGCTAAGGGCCGGCTTTTATCTGCCAGGGTGTCGCCGGTTTGGGTTTGGTTTAACTTGACCACGCCAATAATATCGCCGGCTACGCCCTCAGATATATCCACTTGCTCTTTGCCACGCGGTGAAAAGAGACCGCCGACGCGTTCTTCAGCCTCGGCGCGGGTGTTTTGAACGCGGGTATCGGATTTGAATGTGCCAGACCAGACTCGTAAATAGCTGACCCGGCCGTATTGATCGTTTACAGTTTTGAAAACCTGGGCGGCCAAAGGACCATCAGCCGCGCCGTCAAGCGCTTCGTCTTCGTCAGTTTTGGTGTTTTTGGCCGTAACAGTAACGGCTGGGGTGGGAAAGGTTTCAGCGATGGTGCTCATAAAGCTGCGCACGGCCACGTTAGCCGTAGCGGAACCACAGAAAACAGGCACAATTTTTCTATTAGCCAAACCGGCTTGTAACCCGTAAACGATTTCTTCTTCTGTTAGCGTTTCTTCCTCAAAGTATTTCTCCATAAGTTCATCGTCGCCTTCGGCGGCATATTCTATAACCTCAAGACGGAACTCTTCAATTTCATCGGCCATATCGGCGGGGGGTTCGGCGCCTTTGCCGCTGCCGGTGCGCGCTTTTTGGGTGATTAAATCGACCACGCCTTCAAAGTCTTCGCCTTTACGGATGGGCAACTCTACAGGCACAAAGGTGGCCTCAAAAGTTTCACGGAGTTGTTCAATAACCCGGCGGTAACTGGCATTGGGTCGATCCATTTTGTTAAGAAAAACGGCAATGGGCTTGTTATTCTCCATAGCCATTTGCCAGGATAGTTGAGTGCCTACTTCAACCCCGGATGAGCCGTCTAAAACCAGTATGGTCACATCGGCCACGTGGAGGCCGTTGATCATCTCTCCCTGAAAGTCGGTATAACCGGGCGCGTCCAGCACATTAATTTTGTGTCCTTCCCATTCGCAGGGAACCAGGGACAGGTTGAGCGACATAGTGCGGCCAATTTCTTCCTCATCGTAGTCGGAAACCGTATTGCCATCTTCTACTCTACCTAAGCGATTGATAGCCCCGCTATTAAATAACATAGCTTCGGCCAGCGAGGTTTTGCCACAGCCGCTGTGGCCTAAAAGAATTACATTTCTTATTTTGTCTGTCGAGTAACTACCAGCCATTAAAATCTCCTTGAGGTGCGTTTATTCGCGAATTTTGGGTACGTTTGGGGTACTACTCAGCTTAAATTTATGCTATGAATTATAGGGTAGTAATTAGTAATTGGTAATTGGTAATTCACGTTTACCAATTACCAATTACTAATTACCAATAACCATCTAGCTCTGTAATAGGCTGAGAACCCGCTATACACGTACAATATAACGTCCCAATAATTTTGGGCGAAAATTATTCTAATCCAATCAAGGGCCTTTGCCAAATCTGTCTCCGGCAAGTGTTCCTTCCATCCCTTAAGGAGCTACCGAAATGGCTAAACATAAGCATAGGTTTTGATTTTTGGTTGTGCGGAATAACATTGACGCCTCCCCCATCCCGTGTTACCATAGGAGCGACGCAAACTGCCGGGCAGGCGGCTGCTACAAATTGCCCTTATTACAACCGATTATTGTGTAAAAATCCTCTGGGGCGCTTTTGCCTGCCGCCGGGTTTGCGTCTCCGTTTGTGGCAATCGCTCCGGGGGTTTTTTTGTTCCATACACAGAACGAGCTAAACCGGGTTGCGAATAAGAGCCAATAAACGCAATGTAAAAGAATGACATAGGTCATCAAAGACCACATTCGACAAACCCACACCGAGCCATAGAGAGAATGTTGGGTTTCAGGCTTGTTCAAGCCAACCTACGAAACTACTACCCAAACCAAAGGAACTTGAAAAATGGAACTACTAAAAGATTTAACTCTTGTAATGGCGCGCGCAATGGTATCTGATCCCGACCAGGTACAAGTTAACGAGATAAAAACGGGGATCGTGATCCTCCTTGAACTGAGCGTTGCTCCCGATGATATGGGGCGCGTTATCGGGAAGAAGGGTGCAGTTGCAAATGCTATGCGTACCCTGTTACGCGCCAGTTCAGCTAAAGAGGGTAAACGGGTCACTTTGGAAATCTTAGCCAAGTAGTACACGGCGGCGTAAACCCTTCGGTAGTTTATGGAGTGAAAAAGTGCACTTTTTCACTCCATAAACTAAGCAACGCGCTGCTTGTAACTACCGAAAGACTTCCGCCAAGCTGTAGTAGGTTAGTCGAGGTACGGGACCCAACATCTTCCGAGGCATAGAGAGAATGTTGGATAACCCAACTTACAGCGCTTTACATCTCGGATAACCGGCCTGATGAAACCGACAAACCTGACAATTGTTTCTGTGTAAACACATGCCAGATGGCGAATCAGCGAGAAATATTTTACTTGTGGCGGCCATTTCTGAAAGACCCAAAAGATGATATGGTGTTAGAGTTAGCCGTTTCTGCCCAGTGTGAAACAATAATAACCTACAACAAACGAGATTTTAAAGGGATAGAACAATTTGGTTTGCGAGTGTTGAATCCAAAAGAGTTTTTGGAAACGATAGGAGAAGTGAAATGAGTACTATTAGTTTGAGATTACCAAATTATTTACACAAGACAATCCGTGCGTTAGCGCAAGAAGAGAAAGTGTCTATCAATCAGTTTATTATATTGGCGGTAGCAGAGAAGATTTCAGCATTGATGACGGAAGGCTATTTGGAGAAACGGGCGGCACGGGGGGATAGAGCCAAATTTGAGGCAGCGATGGCAAAAGTGCCTAATGTTGAGCCGGAAGAATATGATAGACTTTAGGCAAGGCGCTGGCTAACAACAATAGAAAACCGGAATTGGTAAGCTGCGTGGTTAGGGTGATAATCGCTTTGTGATGGGCTACTGTCATTGACGGTAGCTTTTTTATTTCCCACCAGGCTCTACCCAAAGGTGTTATTGAATGATGGGGGATTGCCGAAAGGTTTGAGATAATGGTCACATTTGTGCTATAATTCAGCAGGGAGATTTAGCAGAATTGCGACAAGAGGCCAATTTGATGTTAAAGCAGCTTGTTAGTAAAGTGATGATGCCGGATGTTGCGCATCGGAGTCAGAAATCGCGAATGTTGATTTTGGCGAGCCTGATTGTTTGGGGGTCGATTGCTTGTAGCGGGCTGACCAGAGAGATCGGTTCGACTCAACCACCGATTACGCCGGAAGCGGCAGTGGTCGAGCAATCTTCTACCGCTTTGGCTACCTTTACCCCTAAACCTACCTTGCCTCCCAGTTCTACCCCTGCCCTCACGCCGACTTCGGAGACGCCGCCGACTTCTGAACCGCCGCCGACCTCGGAAACCCCGCCTACCCCGACATTGCCGCCGACTGATACGCCATTACCACGGACTACAACGCCAACGTCTACCCCAACCTTCACCCCAACCCCAACCGATACGCCCACCTTGACCGCCACCCCGGACCCAAACGTTACGCCCGATACGCCGACCCCCATGCTGCTGGAAGCGACGGTGATACACCAAGCTTGCCCTCGACGCGAGGCATGTATCTATAGCCCTCAAATGGACGAAGTTGTCAGCGGGCTGGTATCGTTTAAAGGCGCGGCCAACCGGCCCGGCCTTGATTTCTACAAATTAGAGTACCAGCTTGAGGGAACCACAGAGTGGATTTTGCTGGGTGCGTTTAATTGGACAGTTAAGTTTGGCGCTTTGGGCGGCTGGTCCACAACCGAGGTGCCATCGGGAACTTACTGGGTGCGTTTGGTTGTGGTCGATGAAAATGGAAATTATTGGCCGGAGGAGGCCAAGGTGCGCCTGACTGTGGTCAATGAGCCAAAACCAACCAGAGACCCTTTTGAAGGGTTAAGGTATAATCCAACCGTTACTGTAACAGGAGGAGGATAATGAATAGACAAGAAGCCTGGAATTTGGTGTGCGAGTACACCCAGAGTCCACAATTGCGCCGCCATATGCTTTCGGTAGAGGTAGCTATGCGAGCTTATGCCCGGTACTATGGCGAGGATGAGGAGAAGTGGGGCCTGGTTGGCCTGCTGCACGATTTTGATTACGAGCGACACCCCGATGTGGCCGAGAATGGACACCCCAATACCGGCGCGCCCATTTTGCGGGAGCGCGGCGTCGACGAAGAGATTGTGCAGGCCATTCTCTCTCACGCCACCGAGGTAACGGGCGTTGAGCGTCAATCCAAAATGGAACATACCCTCTACGCGGTTGACGAATTGACCGGCCTGATTGCAGCCGTAGCCCTGGTTCGGCCCTCCAAAGATATTCGAGACGTGAAGATAAAATCCGTGCGCAAAAAGTGGAAGGCAAAAGCCTTTGCGCCAGGCGTCAACCGGCAAGAAATTGAGGCGGGCACGGCTGTGCTTAAGATGGACCTTGCCGAGCACATCCAGATTGTTTTGGAGGCGATGCAAGACGCAGCGGCAGAATTGGGGCTAGATGGGCAGCAGGGAAACTAGAGGTTACTACTCCTTCAACAAATCCGGGGCTATTGCGTCGCAGGCCACCCCGTTTCTATCGGGGTCTAAGTTGTGGGGGTCATTGCCTCCGGCGGCATTGAAAAAAGCTTGGGCTTCGGCCCAGGCGCCAAAATCGCTGCATTTTACAACGCCGGCTTCTCCAAGCGGGTCAAACCGGCCGGGCTGGGGGTAAATAAGCGAGATTTCAAACCTCCGAGGCGGCGATGCATAAAGCGGCGTATAGGGATTTATTTGAACCAAAGCAACATCCCACAAAAAGAATCCCGCCCCCTGCGCCTTCACAGCCGGTGTGCCTGATAGATAACCCAACCTATAAACTCGTCTGCCCGTTTCAGGAATGCAAGCAATTGCTTCTTGCAATGTTGCAACTTTGTCGACTCCTAACGGGCCAAAATCAGGCCGATCCGGCCAAATCCTGAGATCAAAGCCATATCCGTCGGGCGGTGGAACGCAGCCATCAGCGCCGGTCCATATCCAGGAAAATTCTACTTCGCCAATACCGGGGGCAAAAACGTGCCCATTGTCAATGGTGACCAGGTTAATGGCCCCTTCGATGGCTGCGGGGCCGGTTATAATATCAAGCATAGCCTGGGCAACTTGGGTAGCAGTAATAGCGGCCCCTTGCTCAAGTTGTTCCAGTTTTGCCTGAACTTCAGGCTCAAGAGTTGGTGTAGGGGTAACGGGCGTATTGGTTGGCGTAGGGGTTGACGTTGGCGTTTTTGGCCGGGGGGTGTCAGTAGGCGGGAGTGTTGGAGAACCTCTGACGGGTATCTGGGTGTCGGTTGGGGTAGGGGTGAGTGTAAAGGTAGGTCTGGGCGTTGATCCCGATTCTGAAGGTGGAGACTCCGGCGTGGTTATGGGGGTTTCTGATGGTGTGCCGGCAACTTTGGTCAGGCCAAGAAGTTGAGCGATGTTTGTGTCTCCAACCGTGAAATCGGTGTAATTCTCCGGCAAGAAAACATACCCCAGGACAATGCAAGCAACACAGATTATTAGTAAACCAAGAATACTCCCACAGCCAACAAGAACTCTACGACTACCGCCGGATGTATTTTCCTCCATAAGTCACCTGCCTTTGGTCAACTTGGATGAAAAGCCAAATGAGTTTTGATTCCCAAAATTGGTGATGCAAGTATGCCGAAACGTTAGGGGCTGGACGCTGATTACTGAATCATTATAACATAAAATTTCAAGAACGAATATTGTGACGGGTCTGCCCCAAATTTTGGGAGAAGACAGATCTCCCCCAGGCTTGTCCAGATTTTCTAAAATCTGGGACGCATACCTCTGACAGCAGTCAATAACTTCTCATTCTCCGCCGGCAATTGAACCGCGATGCGGATATGTTTTGGCAAACCAAACGAGGCGCAATCACGAACTAACAGGCCGTGGTTTAGCAGTGAGCGGCGGAATTGAGCGGCATCTCCCACGTTTATCAGGGTGTAGGCAGTTGAGGTAGGCAAAACATCAAGCCCCATTGTCGACAAATTTTGCCACAGACCGGCAGCGTGCTGATGAAGCTGGGCCATACTTTGCTCTCGCCATATTACTATCTCCGGCTGCAACGCGGCCACTCCGGCCACTTGAGCCAGACTGTTAACGCTCCAGGGAGGTTGTACCGCTTGTAGCGCCGCAATCAGGGCGGGCGCTGCGACGGCGTATCCCAGGCGTAGCCCGGCCAGGCCGTATTCTTTAGTCAAAGAGCGGATGATAATGGTGTTTTTGGTTTGACTCATCCCCCCCCCGCTGTTTTGGTTTACGGTAAAATAGCGGTACGATTCGTCAATTACCCATAGAGCCTGGTTGTCCGGGTCGGCGGCGCGAAGGCAAGATAATTCTGCGGCGCTCCACTGTTGGCCGGTGGGGTTGTTGGGGTTGCAGAGCCAGATGCCGTTGGGTTGCAGGGTGCGAATGGCAGCGGCTACAGCGTCGGCATTAAAACGGAGGGTTGGGTTTTCTGAGCCAGGGCGGTGCTCGTGAATTTTGCCGCCCATTAGCTGGATTGCCCGGCTATATTCGCCAAAGGTAGGGGCTAAAATCAGGTGACGACTGCCCGGCTCGACAAAGGCCAGGGCTATTAGCTGAATCAGTTCGCTGGCTCCGTTGGTGGGCAGCAGGCAGGTTGTGGGCGTATGCTCTTCATTGGCCATAGCTTGTCGCAAAGCTAAACAATCCCGATCGGGGTAGCGGGCTACGGTTGGGGTATTGACCGCAGCGCTGACGGCTTCCAGCACAGCCGGATGGGGGCCATAGGGGTTGCTGTTGTCGCTAAAGTCAATGACCGCATCGGGGTTGATACCCAGGCGAGCCAGTTCGGTGTAGTCACGCGCTCCGTGGATAGAGGGGGGTAAGGCGGTTAGAGTTGGGCGAGTATATATGTTCATTTTTTTATTCAACCGGACGGACGACGATGGACGAACGATAAAAACTTTATGCTATCGTTTCATTCGTCTACCATCGTTCGTCAACCGTCCTTTTTAACGGTCACGTTGAATTACCGAATCCTTTCATCTTGTTTGATATTAGCTTCCGCCAGCCAGTCTAAATAATCATCATAGCTGTTTAGCCAGCCTATCCTGTCCAAAAAAACTTTAAGCGAAGGACTGGCTGCCCGAAGCCGGCGGATTTGAGGGCCAATGGGGTCTACAGAATCCGCGCCGAGGGCGTAGGAGCCGTGGAAAGCAAAGTAGGCCTGGTTGAGTTTTCTAAGGTTATAGCCTTTTTCGACCAGTTTTACCCGTTCCTTTTCCATGTAGGCTTCGGCTTCTTCAATTTTACCCTCGGCCAGCAGTTGGTCAACCTGAGTGCGGATGCTACGCATAGCCAGATGAAATTCAGAAGGTTTTTGGGGAACGGGTTGGCCGGTCTCATCAAGAGGAGGGAGGCTGTCAATCCAGGCGGGGTAAAAACGGATAATCACTTTGCGGCTAATCTCTTTGCCAACCAGCGAGGCCGTGGTTTCGTTGATGGTAGTTAGGCGGGGATAAGTTTGATATCCCCAGAAAATATTAGTGGGAAAAGCAAAAAAGTAGTCGTGTGTCCACTCGTGGGCAATAATGTCGATGAGGGCCGGCAAGTTGGGGGTATTAATAACCATTGTGGGGTAGCTGCCCAACCCGCCAACATTGGTGATGTAGCTTGAAACATCGCCGCGTTGGTCAATGGTTTTTTCAATTTCAAAGCGGATGCCGTTGTCAAGGCCGGGTTGCAGCCCGACAAAATGCTGGTTCTCAATTTTATCGCGGGGGGAGAGAATCAAGGCGGTAGGCGGGTCGATGAGCCGAAAGGCCACCGGGGGGAACACTTGACCCGCTGCGGTAAAACCCTCGTCACGCAATACGGCTTCGACCTGTTGGGCCAGCAGGGTTTCGACCTGCGGGGCCATTTCAATCTGGGCCGCTCTGAGTCGAGCCAATTCTTGCTCTAAATCGACGACGTTGGCCAACGTAGCAGCGTTGGGGGGTTGAGCGTTGTTGGCGGCGTAGATCAGACCAATTTCGCGTTCAAGGCGGCGCATATCGGTTTCAAGTTGCAAAAACCGCTCAACCAGGGCTTGTTTTTCGGTTTGGTCCGTGGGAATTGTCGGCGGCGCAAAACGCCGCCCAATTTCACCGGCTATGGCCTGAGATTCCCAGTCGATAAAATCAAACTGTTGGGGCGCTGTAACCGTGTCGACCTGAGTCTGCAAATCGTGTTCCGGGGGAGCTGAGGCTGCGCCCAGGCCAAAAAGCATCAATAAAAAGAGGAGGAACCGGGCTATACGTTGGCGACGTCGGCGGCGTTTTATTCGGGCCAGGGCTTTAAGAGTTTTTCTGTCGGGTATCCAGAGCATTTAAGTTTGGAGATTGGAGATTGGCAAATTGGCGATTAGTAGATGACAATCTCCAATCTTCTAATCTCCAAT
>JAJRVO010000477.1 GCA_024277275.1 Chloroflexota bacterium | reverse complement strand
CCCTAAAGATGACCTCTCTGCCCACCATCTCCTTAGCCAGACTCCTCTCCGTTACGCCTTTTGTCTCTAAACGGGCGGTGACTTTTCCACGCCTAAAAACCGTCACCCTGTCGCTTATGGCCAGTACTATGGGCAGTTTATTGGTGATGAAGGGGATGATGGCCAGTTCATCTCCGGCCATAGTTTCAATGGATGCCAGGAGTTTCTCAACTTCTGGGGGGGCCAGCGCAGAGGTCGGCTCGTCCAGAATGAGAACCTTGGCCCCGCGATAGAGAGCCTTGAGGATCTCTACCACCTGCTTCTCTCCTTCTGAGAGTTGCCAGATTTTTGCCTTACGGTCTATCTTAAATCCATATCTCTGGCAAAGCTCCTCTATCTCTTCCCCCGCTCTCTTCAGGTTCAGGATATTCCCGGCCCTCGGATGTCCCAGAATAATATTTTCAATCACCGTATGAGCGGACACCAGTTTGCGGTGCTGATGAACCATCCCTATGCCCAGATCAATGGCATCCAAAGGCGATCTAAAATTGACCCTCTGACCGCCAACGTAAATCTCGCCTTCGTCGGGTTGTAACAGCCCAAACAGGATGTTCATAAAGGTGCTTTTTCCGGCGCCGTTTTCTCCGAGAATGGCGTGAATCTCCCCCGCTTTCATCTCGAAATCTACCCGGTCATTGGCGACGACTCCCGGAAACCTCTTGCTGATTCCCCTGGCCTCTAAGACCGTATCTCCGCGTTTTAGTCCTGCTAGGAGATTTGGTTGCAATTGTCTTTCCTCCTGGGATTTCCTTGACAAAAAACAGTAATCGTTCCCCGCTTGTTCTCACATTATGCATGTGAACAAGCAGGGAACGGTTACGAGTCAAAATCCCGCATTTTAGCCATTAAAATACGGCTTATAAATAGAAATGAGGCTCCCTCCTTTTGGGGTTCTCTCCTCAAGAATAGGAGCCTCATTCCTCTTGGTTACTACAAAGTATTATGTGTCAAAGAAGATGTCCGGATTATTCCAGAATTTGCATGCCTTCCAGGTCAAAGTTAAACTTGGCCAGCAACCACTCATCCGACGGCATCTCACCGGCCGGCTTAACCACGGTCCCTGCGTCTGGAATGGGCAAACCTTCCAGCTCAAAGCCGGTTCCGTTGCTCACAAATTCATGATAAGCAAATGGGTCCCACAGGCCCTGCATCATCTGCTCTCTTCGTTGCTCAACAAGTTCTATAATCTCATCCGGAATCAACGGCAGCGCAGCCGGGCTTATGGCCTCAATGCCCACTTTGTTGTCGTTCATAATATCAACGGTTGGAATCTCTGTGCCGTCAGCCAGAACCATACTGTCGTCCATGCCCAGATACAATACTGTTTCCGGGTTTTGTTCGCCGGCCAGCCAATCTTTAACTATATTCTCATAGAGAACTTCCCAGCGCGTGTCAAAGGATACGGCCACGGTGTCCGTGCTAGACCAGCCGTAGTACCCCACAATGTCCATATCCTTGCCGATGAACCAAATACCCTCTTCCTGGGCAACGTCCAACGGAGACCCGGAGTCGGTCTGCTGGGTTAAAACATCAACATCGTACTGAGTTATTAAGGTTGCGGCAATATCTCGCTCTTCGGCGGGCAGGTACCAGTCGCCAACGTACTTTACGTACACCGTAACGTCTTTGTCAAGCAACTCTGCGGCAGCCTGCACACCAAGATAAAAGCCGCTCTGTCGCCTGCCAACCTGACCCGACGGGAACGCCGAGACAATACCTATGTTGCCCGTCTCAGTTAAAGCCCCGGCAATAAGCCCTTCCAGATACAACGCCTGATATTGCCTGGGGAAGAGCCTAATAAAGTTTCTTGAGGTAGTCAGGTCGCTGGCAATGATGGATGCAAAATAAACATCCGGGTACTTATCAGCTATCTCCTTTAAGGGCAGTCCCATGAACTCTGCATTGCCCACCACTATGCTGGCCCCGTCGGCAATCAACTCTTCGCCGTAGGGAACTGCAAGATCGGGTCCTACTTCTTCTCTGTAGACATACTCTACATTCGGGTATTTCTCAGCAATTCGCTTTGCCGCGCGATCATGAGCGCCGGACCAGGTTGTTCCTTCAATGATACTGAAATGCTCAATGGCCAGGACAGCATTCGCCATAACTTCTTTTTCGACCTCGACCTCGACGGTCTTGATAACCTCAACTTCAACCTCTTTTTCAACCTCGACCTCGACAGTCTTGATAACCTCAACCTCTTTTTCAACCTCAACCTCGACGGTCTTAATAACTTCCTTTTCGACGACCTCAGGTTGACAGCCCAGCACAAGCAGACTTGCCATCATCGCCAACAATAATAAACCGAATTTCTTGCTCATTATAACCCTTCTCCTTTACTTGTTTTTTAGTAACTACTCAGCCTGGCCCAGACAAGACGCTTGATTGAGGGTAATTGGTAATCAGTAATTGGTAATTGGAGCAATTTACTAATTACCAATTACTAATTACCGGCCTTCAGGCTACTTTACAGGGGTATAGCTGAGCAGTTACATTTTTTAATTTGAACGCGGCGTACGCATAAAGTTGTCTGCGGTCTGAGCCTGGCTACTGCCGCCGCAGTCACCTGCGTTTCCCTCCGCTTTAAGTAATTTCGATTATACGTAACCATTGGAAGCTTGTCAAAACCTGTGTATTCGACTGCGCCTGTTAGCAAAGTTCAAAAATTACCTTGCCTCTTTTACATTTTTGTCCTATACTGAGCAAACAAAAATAAGGTTAAATATGGATTCAAGGGGTAGGTTGGGTTGAAGAATGAAACCCAACACAATCGGTTCAAAATTGTCGGGTTTCGTACCTCAACCCGACCTGCCAATTGCTTTTGTTCAACGTAGGGTAACAAGAAAAAGGCGTTCAATCTACATTCCCCAAGTTCTTCAATGGGGAGGAATGAGGGGATTTTGCAGAGGGTGTCCCGCTTTGGGGAACACCCTCTGCAATCTTTTGGAAGACAAAAAGGAGGTATCGCTATGACAACCCTGATTAAAAACGGCACGGTTGTTACAGCCGGCGATACAGTTAAAGCCGACGTATTGATTGATGGCGAACAGGTGTCTATGATTGGCAAAAATCTACCCGGCGAGGGTCACGATGAGGTAATTGATGCGCAAGGATTACTGTTGCTTCCCGGCGGAATTGACGTACACACCCACCTGGAACTGCACGTCAGCGATACCGTCTCCTCAGATGATTTTTTTACCGGCCAAAAGGCCGCCGCTTTTGGCGGAACCACCACCCACATCGACTTTGCCGCCCAGCCCGTTGGCGGCAGCTTGCGGCAAGGCATTGATGAGCGGCACGCAGAAGCCGCAGGCAAAGTAGTTATTGACTACGGCTTTCACCTGACCATCACCGATTTGCGCGATGAGGTGATGAAGGAAATTCCCACCATCATCAACCAGGGCGTCACCAGCCTAAAACTATTTACGGCTTACAAAGGGCGAATGCAGGTTGATGACGCCACCCTCTTTCGGGCGATGATGACCGCGGCAGAACACGGGATGCTGATTATGGTTCACGCCGAAAACGGTGATGTCATCGCCGAGCTGACAAGCAGGCTGCTGGCCGAAGGCAAAACCGAGCCAAAGTATCACGCCGTAGCTCATCCCGCCCTGGCCGAAGGGGAAGCCACCGCCCGGACCATTGCCCTGGCCGGTATTGCCGGCGCGTCGCTGTACGTAGTTCACATGACCTGTGAAGAGGCCGTAGAGCAATTGGCTCTGGGTCGTAACAAGGGGTTGCCGGTAATGGGCGAGACTTGCACTCAATATATGTTTGTCTTTGAAGATGACCTGGCCCGCCCCAACTTTGAAGGCGCAAAGTTTGTCTGCTCGCCGCCGGCGCGCCGACCAAAAGACGCGCCTATCCTCTGGAAAGCGTTGGCCGACAACACGCTGCAAGTTATCTCTACCGACCATTGCCCCTTTTGGTTTGAAGGCGGCGTTAAAGGGCGCGTTGCAGGCAAAGAATTGGGCAAATCCAGCTTTCACAAAATCCCCAACGGCATGCCGGGCCTTGAGGACCGGATGCCGGTGATGTGGCATAATGGAGTCAACGGGGGACGCTACAGCGCCAATCGCTTTGTGGAAATTACGGCCACTAATCCGGCTAAAATCTTTGGGCTTTATCCCCGCAAGGGAACCATTGCCGTTGGCGCCGACGCCGACATTGTGCTTTGGGACCCGGAGAAAGAACACACTATCTCCGCCAAGACTCACCACATGAACACCGATTACAATGTTTACGAAGGAATGACCGTTAAAGGCTGGCCCGCGCGCACGCTGCTGCGCGGCAAGAGTATTGTTGTAGGCAATGAGTGGCGCGGTAAAAAGGGCGGCGGTTTATTTTTGCGACGCCGCCCCAACGCGGAAATCTTGTAAAGAATCTTCTGGTTTGGGAAAAACAAAAGAGCGACTCGGATGCGAGTCGCTCTTTTGTTTTGGAGTATTTCTCACTTGGCGTAGGTAAGGCTGCTGGAGTGCAGAATTTATTCTGCCAAGCAACTTAAAGCGGAATGAATTCCGCACTCCTCCATAGTTATGAGGAAGATATTCTACTCTTCGGCATCAAACCGGATTGTTTTTTGAGCCAAATAAAACAAGCCTGCTAACAAGACAACGTACACCGCCACAAGCCCTCCATAAAACCAGGGTTGTCCCCACACAGAAGGTTTATTTGCCGTCAGCCGAGTGACAAATACCCGGGCTGTCGGCAGCGGCAGACCCTTATAGTGAAGTCGAAAACCGATATCCGCCGGGTGAATCACCTCGTCAGGTTCAGGTTGCCTCAAAATTACAGGAAGATAGATTTTGTGCTGTAAGGTGTTGCTGTTGTCAATTTCCGGCGCAAGAGAGGCGTTATTGGAGTCCGTGAGATGATTTTTGGAATTATAACTTTTTAATGTTCCAAAAGGGTACAGGTCTCCCGTACTGAGTTGCAACTTTACGGCACTTTCCGGCATTGCTTCAGGCGCTTCTAAAACAATGCAATAAGTTTGCCCAGTTGAGCCATCAATTGGAGAGAATGTGAAGGGGTGAAAGGCCAGGTTGTCGGTGCGGGGCAATTCTGTAAATGAGTAAAAAACGTCGTTTTTTGAAGCGCATGTTTCCTTTAAATGAAAATTGACTCTTTGCCCGGCTGTTGCGCTGTCGCCTTTAAATAAAACATCTATTTGAGAAAGGCCGGGATAGTTGGCAACAAATGTTTGCTCCAGTTTCTTATCCTGAAACAAATCGACAGTTTCTCCATTATAAAGAAGCGTTTTGCGACGGGTCGTTTCAAACCAGGGGATACGGATGAAGTTCTGAAAAATCAGGCCGCAAATAAACAATGTGGCGAGACTAAAGAACAAAAGCATCGCTATGTTTTTAGGAGTTTTCAACCAGGAGACAATCATCAATTAGCCATATAAAAAGGGAAGTAAAACCCGGGCGATAACAAGGGTATCATAAGTTATCAATGCCGCCAGCCACAGAGGCAACAAATAACTTTGACGGTATTTAGCCGGGAAGAGTTGCCAGGCCCCCAGGAAAAAAAATGTGGCAATGGGAATAATAACCGGAAAGAAATATCGGGCGGGCGGTCCCCAACTGGGGCCGGCTACTAAAACCGGAAAAAAGGCGTTCATCAAAGACAAAATAATGCCGGCGGCAAATATAATCAATACGTTGCGCTGGTAGCTACTGCCGCCATCAGGTTTAGCAAACGCTCTAAATAAATACAAAACCACGCCTAAAGCAATTACGCTGCAAAACGCCATAAGTCCCCACGCCCATGACCAGGGGATGTTGGTGGTAGCGCCGCCAAAGTTTCCCCAGAAGGTTATAAAGGCAAATAAACCGGATTTAACATAGATTTCAATGACTTCTAACGTTGAAAGCCCCTGGTCGGCAAACAAGGCCAAAGGGAATTGCTTGACTATATTTATATTGAATAAGGTGATGGCAGAGTTGGCTAAAACATCGGGGTTTATTATTACCCAACCTAACCCAACAGCAATGAACGCGCTTGTTGCCAACCCAATAGCGGCGATTTTTTTCATAGCCCAGTGTCGATGATGGCCAAAATATAAAATTGCCGTTACTCCCACCCACAACGGGGTAAACACTACGGTTCGTTTGGTGAGCAAAGCCAAAAACACCAAACATATCACTAAAACCACTTTTAATCTGGATGCTCCATTGTCGAAAAAAGAGATTAACAGAAAAAGCAGAATAGAGGTTAACAAGATAGCAAAAACATCTGTGTTTACCGAGGCAAAAATGTGGGTGTGCATAGGTAAAAATACAATAAAGGCCGGTATAGCCAGCCAAAATTG
>JAJRVO010000476.1 GCA_024277275.1 Chloroflexota bacterium | reverse complement strand
TCTTGCAGAGCTTCTATCGACTCGTCTTTGGCCGCTTGCAAAAAACCGCAGGTGTTCACAATCATCACGTCGGCCCGGCGAGGGTCGGTTGTGCCGTTATAGCTGGCTTGCAGCAGCATCTCGCTGATGCCTTCGCTGTCAAACACGTTCTTGGGGCAGCCCAGAGTCAGCAGGTAAAAGGTTGGTTCTTTTTGTTTTCGTCGCTTTTTAGCCATAAATCACGTTGCAAAACAAAACCGGGCATCGGCCCGGTTGGATTGAATAGACAGCATACCATAAAGAGGGGGTTTATCACAATTTTTAATTTGAATTGGGGGTGTTTTGTTTCAGTTTGACGCTAACTGACGTCAATTACTGTGCTGGTTGGGGAATAACTAATTGCGGTTTTTTCAGGCGCATTGGCGGGGTCCTTGGACAAAAAAGCGGTATCGTATTTTAACATCTCTCTCTTCAAGTCTGCATAAGTAACAGTCACCAGGTATTGGCCTGTAGATGTAGGAAAAGAGGTTACACACTTCCCCCCGTGCTTTTTGTTTTTGTGTTTATTGTATATTTTATTACTAACAGTAAAATCGCTATCGGCCTCTAATAAGGCGGACTTAGCTTTTGAGTGGGCTTCATCCCGGCTTTGTGCATAGTGGACCGTCTCTTCAACCGTGAAGCGCTGGATGACGGCATCCAACTTATCCCCAGCTTTAGATAGTTTGCGTTGCACTATTCCTGCCAAGAGTCGACTGACTGCCTGGTTTCCAACCGTTCGCTGAAGTTGCAGCACGCTACGCGGGAGCAGCGACTTGGGGTTAAGCCGGGCTTGCTGGAGAATAGTGGCTGGATGTGTCTGCCGGTCTAATATTTCCGACTTTTGGATATTTGGTTTTGGCGACCGTTTTTTTGCAGCAACCTTGTTACTATTATGGACCTTCTATTTTGATCGCATTTTTCCTCCTGACCGGCTAATTGAATACGGGTGGGTTAGGGATTGCAATGAACCAGTTGATATATACTCCAATGCCCAGCAACGTGGCAATCATGTAAAGCGCGTAAGCCACTCGCATAAACAGCTTGTAATTATTGAATTTAAGGCGGTCAATCATCAAGTTATTTCCCCGGAGCACAACAAAATCCCCAAACAAAAAGGCAACAATCCCAATACTGGCGTGAATTGTGGTAATCCAGTAAAAATTGCTGGGTCGAACCGGGGCGGCAAAATCTTTAACTACAAAATCAAAAAAGGGTGTCACCATTAACCAAAGGACTAAAACGGTGTTAATAATAGCGCCGGTGGTTTGTAGCCAACGATGCCATTCATATTGGCGTTTTACAGCCAGCACGGTTCCGGTAGTGAATATTAGAGCCACCAAGATACTGAGGGCCAGAGTCAAATCGGTGATAAAATTAGCGTTTGTCCCAAAGAAACCATTGGCATGAAGGATATCAGACATAGCTGTCTCTCCTGTATATTAATTATAGATGGGGGTTGCCGACAATCCAAATAAAAAAGGCCGGGGAACCGGCCTTTGGGTTAGATTTGTCACACAGTTGCTGGCTTACGCTCCAGATTACACAAGTTTCGCCAGATCTTCAACCGCACGCTTCATATCCAGAAAAATCATTCCTAACTTGGCGTTGCTATGGGCCAGAGCGGTGAGTACCGCTTCTTCTCCAACTGATATCAAGACGACATACCCTCTGTTACCCCGAATATAAACCTGGTCCAGTTCACCACGGCCTAACTCTTCGGCAATTCGTTCGCCCAGTGAAATCATAGCCGCCGACATCGCCGAAACGCGATCCTCCTCGATACCGGCCGGTAATGAAGAGGCCATAATTAATCCATCCACACTGACTACTGCCGATGCTTCAATATCAGCGCTTCCCGCTTGCAGGTCCCTTAAACGGGCTATCATTTGCTCTGTTCGAGATGCCATTGTTGTCTGTCTCCCCTTTGCTGGAAGTTTTAATCTCAAATGTAAACCGCTTTGTTAGCGACTTTTTACATTCTATCACAAATAGAGGTTACTGACAATCTACAGCACCTATGCAATTGACCGTTTCAATGTCATTTTGAGTGATAATAGAGCCTAACGATACATTTTCTCTCCGGCCCGTATTGCCACTTTTGTAAGATGATTCTCAAACGGGGGCAGCGGGCAAGAGTAGCTCTCGGAGTAGGCGCAGAAGGGATTGTAAGCCAGGTTGAAGTCAAGCAAAATTGTGCCGTCGGCCAGCGCTTCCGGCTCCAGGTAGCGACCCGCGCCGTAAGTCTCTTTGCCGCTGGTGGCGTCGCGGAAGGGGAGGAAAAGCTCATCGTGGTCGCCAGATTGGTAGAGGGCCAGTTGGGCCGGGTCGCCCTCAACCTCAAACTCAACTGTGCCGATGCGATAGTAAGTTCGTTCATCGCCGGTGTTGGTTTGGAAGGTGAGCGGTTCCGGGTTATCGGCGCGGTTTAGGGGTAGGGTGTATCGATAATCAGGATTGGGCGAGTAGTAGTTTAACCCGGTAAAGTTTGCCCGGTCTTCAACGGGGCTGTAGGGACTGCTGCGGAAAAAGCGCTCTTTTTCGACTCGGCCGGCTTCTATGGTGTCGATATAAAACGTTGGCGATAACTCTTTTGACTCTGCGTGAGTATGTTCAGCGTGGTCGGTTTGTTGGTCATCGGTAAATATTTTTTTGATATTGGTTAAAATACCCATTGGTGTCTCCTTATGGATAAGGATATTTGATTTATTCTGGTATATTGACGTAAGGGAATTCAGTTTCCTTACGAGAGACTTGGATATGGAATTTGAAAATCAAGTAGTCTTCACTTACTTGCCTGAGTGTGGCTCGTTATTGTCGCTCATCATTCGTAAAAAGGCGATGAATTGTTTGATGTCGGCAGTGAAGGTGTCAATAGTTGACGTAGCATTACCCAATAAAGGCTTCATCTGAGTCCAATCCAACTTGAAACCATAGAGGTTTCGGAAACGGTGGCGAAATCTACGGTACTCGTCTAACATTGCGGCGGTTTCCGGCTGTATTACTGCGGGCCTGGTTTTGGTAATTGGGTTGGCCATTTTATCCAGCAGAAGACGGTGCCAATTCTCTCCAATGGGTACGCCTCGGTCAATCTCTTTGGCAATACGCTGAAAAACACCCTCTGCACTCTGATAAACATCGTGTAAAATGCTGCCCAATCCACGACGTTCAAAGGCGCTAGGTTCGCGTGCGCTAAATCGAGACTGAGCTTCAGCAATCTCATCCTTGAGCTTGAGGAATTCTTTTAATTCAGCAGCTAACTCATCAGCCAGTCGCCATAACCGGTTCTCGCTCATTGAGTAGTTCTCCTTCAGTCAGAATACGCTCACGTAGATGGGCAGGTAATTTGTCTAGTTCCACTAAATCAACGGGAAAGTTGCTCTCTTGTTCCAGGTAGCCAACTGCTTCAAGGTATCGCTCCGTGGGTAGGCCACTTACAGCAAGATCAATGTCTGTTTCAGGAGCATAAACATCACTCCAAACCAATGAACCAAAGAGATAAACGTCCTCGGCACCAAAACGGTCAACAAGAAGTTGGCTGAGTCGGCGGGCTTCACGAATAAACCAATTGGGGAAAATTTCGACTATCTCTACATCGACAAATTTAATAGCCATATATTCACCAGGACTAAGTTTTGCGATAGCTGTTTCTAATTCGGTGGCTGACAACTCAGGTTTGCCGGTGATGTGTTGGGTTATGCGTCCCGTTGAGATTTCTAACCCCAATAGTTCAACATAACTTTCATCAGAAGATATTGTGAAGTGTCCGGGTTTACCCTGCCGATGAACATCTAAAATGAGATCGAGGGCATTATCCTTAAATTCCCCTGGTATTATTTCTTTAACTTGTTTAGTGGTTTTTCCGTTTTCAATAATGGCTATAAGTTCATTAATTGATTGTATGTCTTTGTTTGTTAATCCTTCGATTGGTATTTGAATGAACTGACCGACCTTATCTTGAATTTTACAAAGCTGATCAATAAGTTGTAATTCATAAAGAGAGGAAGAATTCTTCGGTTGCGGTAAAACACGCATCGTCAGAGTACTATTGTCGAGGGTGAGAAAAGTTAAAGTCAACGTTCCACCAACGGTTATGGCTTGTAGAAAATTCAAGATATTACGGGTTTCGTGAACGTGACGTCCCAGGTGATTTATCTTCCAAGTTATAGTATTGCCAGTAGTGTATTTGTTCGGATCACGAATTGTGAAGTGAAGGTGTAGCGGTGAAGGTTGATGGTAATTCGATAATTCTACTAATTCAGTTCCGTCTTTTACATTTTTTAACTCAATAGCAGGAATAGACACAGTTTTACCACTGCTGATAATATCTATACAAACCGTAAAAGTTTTGGGCAGGGCCGGAGGGCCAAGGTGTAATCTTGCATAGTTGGGGTCATATTCGCCGAACCAACGCATCCACCACTCGGAAAATTTTATTTCTTCAATAAACTTTCCTTCAATGGTTACTTCATCCCCCTCCTTTAAATGCCGCTCAAAGGCTGTATAAGCTGCTTTACCTTCTTTTGTCTTTGGATAGCGTAGCTTCACACCAAGTTCTAATGCCCTGTCTTTGCTAATGAGAGGATAGACGTGTCGCCCGATAGCTTGTTTAAGCCGTATAAGACCGGCATCATCCGTCGTATTTTTCCAGGGAATATAGACACGGGCCTTTGATTTATTTTTTCGCCATTTTGGACGCTGTTGATCCAAGTCTGCTATAACCGTGTCAATTAATGCCCAACGCCCTTCCCTCAACCTGACGTCCCAAATTACTAATGCAACCGGCAAACTGAAGGTTTCCCAATGCTTTAAGTCCTTAACTTCAAAATCATAAACCAGATGATTCCCTTTGCGTCTTTCATGCAGATTGGCGACACTTTTTTCTTGTATATGGAATGTTACGCCGGTGGCACGTCCCTGAAAATAAATGTGAACAATAAAATCCTCACCTAAATCTTCAGCAGGGGGACTTGGTAGCCAGCCAAACTCGTCCAAGCGTTCGGATAACTGGTGCCGACTAATGCGCTCTTGTTGTTTGTGGGATGTGTATCGAATTGATGCAACCATAAATCCCCTCACTCACCCCTCAATCCTCGCCCCGCGCAGACGCAAACTATTCCCCACCACCGTCACCGAGCTAAAAGCCATTGCGAAGGCGGCCATAACCGGGTGCAGCTCTCGCAGATACACCGGCAATCCGGGAAAGAAGAGGGCCGGCGCTCCGGCGGCAATGGGGATAAGCAACAAATTGTAGGCAAAGGCCCAAAACAGGTTTTGCTTGATGGTACGCATAGTGGCCCGACTCAAGCGGATGGCTTTGGCTACGCCCCTTAAATCGCCGCTAATGAGGGTGATACCCGCCGTCTCCATAGCCACATCCGCGCCGGCGCCAATGGCGATGCCTACATCGGCCTGGGCCAGGGCCGGAGCGTCGTTGATGCCGTCGCCGACCATGCCGACTTTAACGCCTTTCTCTTGAAGCGCGGCAATGCGGGCCGACTTGTCGCCGGGTAACGCCTCGGCCAGCGTTGATTGTGGCGAGGGGTCAAGTCCAATTTCGGCGGCGATGGCCTGGGCCGTGACGTGATTGTCGCCGGTCATCATAACAACCGGCAACCCCAGCGCCTTGAGGTCTGCCACAGCCTCTACCGACCCCTCTTTAAGCGTGTCGGCAATACCAATGATGGCTTGAGCCTGACCGTCAATGGCGACCCACATTGTTGTTTTGGCCTGGTTTTGCAGGTGTTGCGCCCTTTGCGCCAGACCATTGAGCAAAATGTTCCGGCTTTCCATCAGACGCAGGTTGCCCAAAAGCATATCGTGTCCATCAACCCTGGCCGAAACGCCATGTCCGGCAATGGCCTCAAAATCAACCGGCTCGCTTAGCGATAATCCCTGCGCCTGCGCCGCTTCAACAATAGCCTCACCCAGAGGATGTTCAGAACCACGCTCTGCCGAGGCAGCCAGACACAGGATTTTGGATTTTGGATTTTGGATTTTGGATTGAAAATTGTTAATTGCTAATTGCTCATTGCTCATTGCTAATTGCTCATTGCTCATTGCTAATTGCTCATTGTTCATTGAAATATCTGTTACGGCCGGTTCGCCTTTGGTGATGGTTCCTGTTTTGTCCAGGATAATCGTATTCAGTTTGTGGGCCAGTTCAAGGGCTGCGCTGTTTTTAAAGAGAATGCCTTGACCGGCCCCTTTGCCCATCCCGACGACCATTGCGGTGGGGGTTGCCAGCCCCAGAGCGCAGGGACAGGCGATGAGCAACACGGCCACCAGTCGCACCAAAGACGTGGTAAAAGAAGCGCCGCTGACCAGCCAAATAGCAAAAGCCAGAACGGCAATAACAATTACCCCCGGCACAAAGACCGCCGCAATTTTGTCGGCCAGAGCCTGGATGGGGGCTTTGGAGCCTTGCGCTTGCTCCACCAGCCGGATAATCTGGGCCAGAGCCGTCTTTTGGCCCACTTTGGTCGCTTTAATCTTAAGTCGCCCTTGCTTATTGAGCGTGGCCCCAATGACTTCATCGCCAGTCTTTTTGTCGATGGGTAAGCTCTCGCCGGTTAATAATGACTCATCAACGGCGGAATAGCCGCCGGTCACGATGCCGTCAATGGAGATACTTTCGCCGGGCCGCACAATAACGATGTCGCCAATTACCACTTGCTCAATGGGCAGGCTGACCTCGACCCCTTCGCGCTCGACGCGGGCGGTTTTGGCCTGCATGCCAATCAATGTTTTGATGGCGGCGCTGGTTTTGCCTTTGGCCCGCGCCTCTAACAGCTTGCCAATCTTTATCAGCGTGATAATCATAGCTGACGTCTCAAAATAGGTGGGCGAACTCAGCAAGCCTATGGTGACAATTACGGAATAAAAGTAAGCAACCGAGGACCCCAGGGCCACCAACACATCCATATTGGCCGACCCGTTGCGCAGACTTTTGTAAGCGCCAATGTAGTAGTCCCAGCCGGTGTAAAATTGAACGGGGCTGGCCAGAATCAACAGGGCAAAGTTGACCCAAACGGGGTAGACCCAGTTATCAAGCGAGTCGAAACTGTGAACGGTGAGAAAAAGAAAAAGCCAGTTGTGGGCAATTAAAAAGATGACCCCGGTAAAAAACAATCCCACGGCCAATTTGCGAGTTTGGGCGCTAATCTCCTCGGCGCGGGCGGCGGCCTCTGCGTCAACCAACGTTTCTTCGGCGGCGACCTGCACCACTCCGTACCCCGCCCGTTCAACAGCAGCGATTATATCCGCCTTGCTGACCGCACCGGGGATATATTTAACCGTTGCCTTCTCGGTGGCAAAGTTGATCGCAGCCTCGATGATGCCCGGAACTTTTTTGTTCAACGCGCGCTCTACGGTGTTGACACAGTTGGCGCAGGTCATGCCGGTAATTGGTAGCTCTAACGTAGCGAGGGGAATGTTGAAACCGGCCCGCTCAATGCGCTCAATGATGGCTTGCGGCGTGGCTACGGTGGGGTTGTAAGCGAGGGTTACTTTCTCGCTGCTCAAGTTAACCGTCGCTTCGCTGACGCCTTCTACCTTTTTGGCGTTTCGTTCAATTGTAGCCGCGCAATTGGCGCACGTCATGCCAATTACGGGCATCGTGATATATTTTTGAGTTGCCATAGTAATATTGTGGCATAAAGTAGCGATGACATCAAATGGCGGCTATACCGATTAGAGATGATTGGGCAATTGTTCAAATCGTTTTATTCACCCGGACGGACGACGATGGACGACCGATAAGAACCCTGTTCTACCCGTTCATTTGCCCACCGTCGTTCGTCATTCGTCTTGTTTTACAAGCTACGTTGAATGACCGAATCATCTCGATTAGATTAATGCCTCATCTGACAGCGCCGATACCATAAGCTGGTGCGCTTGAGTAAAAAATTGCCGGTAGGTTAGAAAAGTGGCCGTTAGCCCGCTAAAAGCCACAGCGCCCACCAGCATGTACATAACAATAATTTGCAATTGTACTGCCTCTAGCGGCGATGCCCCGGCCAAAATCATACCGGTCATTGCTCCCGGCAGCGAGATTAATCCCACCGTTTTGGTCTTATCCACAATGGGCGTCATCCCGGTGGTCAGAGCGCGGCGCATTTGTTGGTTGGCGGCTTGACGTTGGGTTGCACCCAAAGCCAGGGCCGTTTCTATTTGGGCCTTTTGTAGCTTCAAATCATCTCGCAGGCGATTCATTGCTAACCCCGTGGCCGTCATTGCATTACCCACAATCATCCCGGCAATGGGAATAGTAAAACGCGGCTCAAAGGGAAATACGTTCAGCACAATCAGCAAGCCTAAGGTTAGCGCCGTACCCACAGTAACCGATACCGTGGCGATTATCTTGCTGCGGGGAACGTACTTGCCCCGTTGTCCGGCTGTATAACCGGCTACGCTAACCATCACCCCCACCACCAGTAAACTCCAAAATGGCCCTTGTCGACTAAAGATAAAATCCAGCGCATAGCCAATGGCAATCAGTTGGACAAAAGCACGCCCTACCGCCACCAGCATATCCTGCTCTATCCCCGCTTTTTGCCAGCGAGAAACGCCAATTGCCAAACCAACCAATACCAACGCGCCGATAATGCGCGGTAGCCATTCCAGGGTTTCAAACATTTTAATCCCCCTAATCCGAGCCTAATTTGCCCCTGGCAAAATCTCCTGCCAGGTGGTGATGCGCGCCTGATAACAGATGATCCGGGTCGCCGGATTCAACTATGTTGCCGTCAACTAATAAAACCAGCTTATCAGCCGTGCGCTCTACCTGCTCAATTGCATGCGAGACCCAAACAACGGTTAAACCCAGCGTATCCCGCAACCGGAGAACAGTCTCTTCTACGTGGCGGGTGGCGGTTGGGTCAAGGGCGCTGGTTGGTTCGTCCAGCAGCAGCACCTGCGGTTGATTGGCCAAAGCGCGGGCCAGGGCAACCCGTTGAGCCTGCCCCCCCGATAGCTCACCGGCCGGTTTCTGGGCTGCATCGGCTGGTAGTCCGGCCATTTCCAGCAGTTCCGCAATTTGTCCTGCCGATAGTTTTTGCCCGTATAAACCAGGCCCATAGGCCACATTATCGGCCACTGTTCCCTCAAATAGTGCCGCGCTCTGGAAAAGCATACCCACCTGTCGCCGCAGGGCCAGCACATCCAGAGTGGTAATATCTGTGCTATCCAGAAAAATGGCGCTTTCAGGCGGCTCCCACAGCCGGTTGAGGCAGCGCAACAGAGTCGATTTTCCACTGCCGCTCGGTCCAATCAGGCTGGTAATTTGCCCGGCTGCAATGTCTAATGAAACATCAAACAAGATTTGCTTGTTGTTGCCGAAAGTTAAATTTAAGTTTTTTATTTCGATTTTTGGAGTCATCATTGATGATAGAATATTGACTACGTGTGGGGTAGGATGTGATAAAGAAAACGCCTATGGTTTTTAAAGAGAGGCGGGCTAAAAGAGGGGGTGATGTGTTTTTGGCCCGGCAAGGATTGACCAGTTTGGGCAAGCGGCGCTATAGCATTTTTATGACGACTACAGAGATGTTATCTTCGCCGCCGGCAGTATTGGCGGCGGCCACCAAAGCTTCAGCGGCCTGGGTTGGGTCGAACTTTGCTTTTTTAAGCTCTGTTAAGATTTGCTTATCGTTTACCATATCCCACAAACCGTCGCTGCACAAGAGCAGGCAATCTCCCGGCGTAAGCCTTAATTCCGTAAAGGATGGCCCCACCATTGAGGGTTGGCCTATAGATTTTGTCAGAATATGGTCTATTTTGTTGCGCCCGTCTTTTTTTGATTGCGTAGCCTTGCCAAACTCGGTTCCCCAGGAGTCGTCTTCTGTTAATTGCATCAGGGAAAAATCTCGAACCAGATAGGCCCGCGAATCTCCTGCGTGGCTAATATAAGCAGTAGATGATTGCACCAGAGCCATAACAATAGTAGACCCCATACCCCGTTTATGTCCCGCTTCTTGAGCTGCGTGGTGGACAGTATCATTGACCGTTTCAATGGCCTCGACCATAATCTCTTTAATAGCGGTAGTTGGCAGGGACGCGGATTCAGTTTTCAGTTGATCGGTAATCAACTGTCCAACTGTAGTAACCGTCAGGCAACTGGCGACCTCGCCCGCTTCCTGACCGCCCATGCCATCAGCCACAATATAAAGACCGACCTGCTCATTGACCCACACAGAATCTTCGTTTTGCGTGCGTCTTTGACCTATATCGCACTTGTGGGCGGATACAATGGCCATACATGCGTCTCCCGAAACACCCTAAACAACAGCTTTTGATTTCACAGAGCTTTTAATCTTGGCGCTGGTATTTCACGCGTTAATCTTGCCAAATTTTATGTAATAAAGCAAATCTTTAACAATGTTGAAAATAACTTAAGCATTATACATAAATATGCTACAAGTATATCATTTGTCTCGACATCTTGCAATGGTTTGAGGGGTGAATATTGAAATAAACGTAGAATACAAATGGGTTTGGGGCTGCTTTTTCAGATATGGGGGTTAACGGTATAATTCATCCGGTGTTCAAATGTCGCCTATTGCCAAAAAGTTTTTTATTGCCTCGCTTGTGTATTTTATACTTGGTTTGCTTGCTCAAACTGTGGCTGTGTTTGATGTGTGGCTGGGATTCAATCCGCTGGCTTATACAACTGCAACCGCTGCCGGGCAAATCTTGTTTGTTGGCTGGCTAACCCAACTGGCTCTGGCCCTGGTTTATGACCGCTGGCTGTCGCCGGTTGGACAGGGCGTAACATTGGGTATGGTTGTATTTGTATTATTCAATCTTGGCCTGCCGCTGGTTATAGTTGGTCAACCGGGTGTTATTGTGCTGGGCGGGTATTGGCTTGGAGGTCTGGCTGCTTTGGGGGCGCTGTTTAAGCTTTTTGCCGGCCTGATTTTTTTACAAGAGACGCGAAATTTCTTTAGGGCCAGGCAATGATAAAGAAAATGGTCGACACGCTACACGCCGCGCCCTATTCTTCCCGCGCCGCGCTAATAGTGGCTTGCTTGTTAATTATCGCCCTGTTTATCCCGGCGGCTGCGTCTCCCCGGCAGATAAAGCTGGGGCCGCAGCAAACGGTCGTTACGGCCAATCCCAAAATGGGCATCCACACCCGCCTGACCGATGAAGTTGAACCGTGGAAAATCAAACGCACTTTGGAGATGGTCCGAGAGATGGGAGCGCCCTGGATTGTTGAGTATTTTCCGTGGGCTTATAGAGAGCCGTTTCCCGGCTTTTTTGATTGGTCTCACAGCGATTTGGTTATTAACCACGCCGACCGGCAGGGCATAACCGTTATTGCCCGCTTGGGTTTTGTACCCCAGTGGGCGCGGCCCTACGACTCGGCCTCTTCCTATCTGCCCCCGGAGCGCATCTCTGATTTTGGTGATTATGTGCAGGCTTTTGTCGACCGCTATGGCGACCGCGTTCCGGCCATCATCATCTGGAACGAGCCTAACCTGGCCCTGGAGTGGGGTTTCCAGCCAGTTGACCCCGAAGGTTATACCCAACTGCTGGCGGCGGTTTATCCACGGGCTAAAGCGGCCAATTCCAATACGCTGGTTTTGGGCGGGGCGCTGGCCCCTACATTAGCCCCCCCCGGCAGCGAACAGGGTATGAACGACCTGGTCTACCTGCAACGGATGCTCGACGCCGGAGCCGGTGAGGTGATGGATGGGCTATCGGTGCATGCCTACGGCTGGAGCTTCCCCGCCGATGACCCGCCCCACCCGGAGGTGATAAATTTCCGGCGGACGGAGTTGGTCCACCAACTACTGGTCGATAACGGTTACGGCGATATGCCCATCTACATCACCGAAGGGGGCTGGAATGACCACCCTCGTTGGACTCGGGCCGTTAAACCGGCTCAGCGCATCCAAAATACCGTGCAGGCGTATGAGTTAATTGAAAGCTGGCCGTGGGCCAAAGCCGGGGCAATCTGGGCCTTTCGTTACCCGTGGCCCGCCCGCACCTACCTGGATTACTTCACCTTTGTCACCCCAGACTTTGAACCCAAACCCATCTATTTAGAGATTCAGCGATACAGCCGGGGGGAGGAGATTGGCGATAATGGTCGGTAATTGGTGGTCAGTAATTGGTAATTGGTTATTAGTAATTGGTAATTGGTTATTAGTAATTAGTAATTGGTTATTAAGTTTTGGTAATCAGCCGTTAGCCGTTAGCAGCCAGCGGTTAGTGGTTAGCAGTCAGCCGTGAGCCGTTAGCAGGCAGCAGTTAGCGGTTGGCGATTCTGAATCACGCACCACGCATTACGCAATGCAACCTTTGGTTGCCCGCATCACGCATCATTCATCATTCATCACTCATCATTCATCATTCATTAAATGGATAGCCTTCTCTATCGCTCTAACCCTGTTGTTGGGGGCTATTCTCTGGCAGTTCTTTGCCCCCCGCGACGACGGCGCACTGGTGGAAATTCAGCGGCTGGGGACGTTGCGGGTTGGATTGGATGCCAGCTTTCCTCCTTTTGAGACGCTTGATGCCGATGGTCAAATTGCCGGCCTGGATGTGGATATTGCCGGAGCTATTGCAACCGATTTGGGAGTTGAGCCGGAGCTGGTCAATATTGGTTTTGATGGCCTGTATGATGCCCTTCTGGCCCGCCGGGTCGATATTGTGATCTCCGGCTTGCCGTATGACCCCCGCTGGACGGAGGACGTGGCTTATACCAACACCTACTTTAACGCCGGGCAAATTCTGGTTGCCCTGACCGGCGTGTCGACAATTACCGCCGTAGAAGATATAACCGGGCATACCGTGGCCGTCGAGTGGGGCAGCCAGGCCGATATGGAGGGGCGTCGCCTGGAACGAGAGTTGGCGCAAGTTACCCTGCTGCGCCGTTCAACCGCCGACGAGGCGTTGGCGGCGTTGTTTAGTGGTGAGGCAGACGCCGCCGTCGTCGACGCGGTTAGCGGGGTTAGCGCCTTTCCCCGTGGACTAAAGATTGTGACCTATTTGACCGATGAATGGTACGCCGCCGCTGTTCACATTGAGAGCCAGAAATTGCTGGAAGCGGTCAACCAATCATTGGCCCGTTTGGAAGAAAGCGGCGAAATGGCTAAAATGCAGGCACGTTGGCTGCACGGACAATAGCAAATGATGAATGATGAACGATGAATGATGAATTTTTAAATTCCGCGTTCATCATTCATCATTCATCATTCATCATTTATTTAGCGAGGTGTTAAAATGTCTTACACAACTTTGATTTCTACTGAAGAGCTTGCCGCTCACTTGACCGACCCCGATTGGGCAGTTGTTGATTGCCGGTTCTCGTTGGGCGATACGTAGCGGGGGCGGCGGGATTATTTGCAGAGCCACATTGCCGGGGCGATTTACGCCCATCTGGATGAGGACCTGTGCGCTCCAATTATTCCCGGCAAAACCGGTCGCCATCCGTGGCCGGATGTTGAAACCTTTGCCCAAACCCTGTCTAAATGGGGCATTGACCGCAATGTACAGGTAGTGGCCTATGACGACTTTAAGGGCGGCATTGCGGTGCGGTTATGGTGGATGCTACGCTGG
>JAJRVO010000475.1 GCA_024277275.1 Chloroflexota bacterium | reverse complement strand
GCTCTGTTCGGCGTAGTTGTTGGGGCGTTGGGGGGCGGTCCAGTTGTTCATCATTTTCACCTTGCTGGTAAGTGGTCTGACCAGCAAGCGTTATTATGATGAATTTGACGGGGGATGTCAAGGGGGGAACGGCCGTTTTCCCCCTTGACATCCTGACATCGGTTGAGCGGATTTTCTGTTGACATATTTTGGTAGGAAGCGATGGGGCATTGCCTTCTCCTGACGCCAGGCTTTATCTCCCATCGCCTCGCCCGTGTGTCAAAATATACGCGGCGACGCGGGCGAGGCAGCCGGAAAAACCGGTTCACGTTTGTCCAGCGTATCATTCGGTTGCATCGTCCCAACGATATGGTTTCCCGGCAAACACAGGCCATCAACAAAAAATCCGCGCACACAAACCGCCATGACATCCATCACATAGCGAATCTGTTTTCATTATGTTATCCTTATACTCGTGTGAGTTCTCCTGAGACGGGATAGGCCAGATGATTGAAATGAGTACGTCCGCATTTTTTACCTACAACCGATTGATTTGTAGTTTTGAGCTGCGCAAAACGGCCGTTACCAGACTCACACACCTGGTAATTTTTTCGAGTTGCTTTTTTATTCTAGGGAGGGCGAATGGATATCCGTGATCCAATCATCGAAAATGTTGCAGCAATTTTGGGCGTTGTCACTTTATTATTTGGCGCCATATTTACTATATGGCCTGAATTTCGAACAACTATAATAAGTGCTATTCGGAATCATAAATGGCTCTCGATTACAGGAATATTTTTGTTCGTGGGAGCTTTGTTGTTTGTGCTTGTTAGTGCAAATGGTGAAGAAGTATTTACTCAAGATGTTGCATTACAACGACTTTACAATGATAAAACATTGAAATTTGATGAAACTGGTTTAGCAATAACTTCAGATGGTTCTGAAATCAGAAAACTATTAGCTACACCATTTACTCAAAAGCAAACACCTCGCTATATACTATATACAGTCCATTGTTACCTATAAAGAAGGGGAAAACCCTAATTATTATGATATGGAAATTGTTAGGTTTGGTACACAAGAAGGCGAAAATGGAGTTGTTGAACAAGTTAATGAAACTCAGCTTTATCGATATTCATCAGGACAATACGTACCAGTAGATTGAACTGCCAATTTAACAAACAAGGAACCCTTCATGGCTAAAAAGAAAACCACCACCCAAGAACCCCTCGAGAAACAACTGTGGAAAGCGGCCGATAAGCTGCGCAAAAACATCGACGCCGCCGAATACAAACACGTCCTCCTCGGCCTCATCTTCCTCAAATACATCTCCGACGCCTTCGAGAGCTTCTACGCCCAACTCAAAGCGGAAGAAGCGATGGGCGCCGACCCCGAAGACCGGGACGAATACCGCGCCGAAAACGTCTTCTTCGTGCCGCCGTCGGCGCGATGGGGCTACTTGCAATCCCGCGCCAAGACGCCGGAGATTGGCAAAGACGTAGACGCCGCCATGGACGCCATCGAGCGGGACAACCCCAGTCTGCGCGGTGTCCTGCCCAAAGTGTATGCGCGGGGCAACCTCGACCCCACCAACCTGGGCGGCCTGATTGACCTGATTAGCAACATCGCTATGGGCGAAGCGCAGGAACGCAGCGCCGATATGTTAGGCCATGTCTTTGAATATTTCTTGGGCGAGTTTGCCCTGGCCGAAGGCAAGAAAGGGGGCCAGTTCTATACGCACAAGAGCGTGGTCAAGCTGCTGGTGGCGATGTTGGAGCCGTACAAAGGGCGCGTGTTTGACCCCTGCTGCGGCTCTGGCGGCATGTTTGTGCAGTCGGAGGAGTTTGTCACGGAGCATCAGGGGCGCATGAACGATATTTCCATTTACGGGCAGGAGAGCAACCAGACGACGTGGCGGCTGGCGAAGATGAATCTGGCGATTCGCGGCATTGACAGCTCGCAGGTGCGCTGGAACAATGAAGGCTCTTTTTTGAACGATGCCCACAAAGATTTGAAGGCGGATTATGTGATTGCCAACCCGCCGTTTAATGACAGCGATTGGAGCGGGGCTTTACTGCGCGGCGATGCCCGCTGGCAATATGGCGACCCGCCCACGGGCAATGCCAACTACGCCTGGATTCAACACTTTCTCTACCACCTCAGCCCCAGCGGGCAGGCCGGTTTTGTGCTGTCAAAGGGGGCGCTGACCTCGAAAACATCAGGGGAAGGGGGGATACGCAAGGCGCTGGTGGAGGCGCGGCTGGTGGACTGCATCGTCAACTTACCGGCCAAGCTCTTTTTGAATACGCAGATTCCGGCTTCGTTGTGGTTTCTACGCAGAGATTTGACAAATCTTCAAGATTTGTCAAATCTGCACCACCGCGACGAAATCCTATTCATCGACGCCCGCAGCCTCGGCCACCTCATCAACCGGCGCACCCGCGAATTTTCCGACGAGGACATCGCCCGCGTTGCCGACACCTACCACGCCTGGCATATGACAAGAATTGACAAATCTTCAAGATTTGTCAATTCTGCCTACGAAGACATCCCCGGCTTTTGCAAATCCGCTTCGATAGAGCGGGTGCGGGAACTGGATTATGTGCTGACGCCGGGACGGTATGTGGGACTGGCCGAAGAAGATGATGATTTTGATTTTGCCGAACGATTTTCGGAACTGCAAGCGGAACTGGCAACACAATTTCAGGAAGAAGTACGATTAAACGCACTGATCATTGAAAATTTAGGAAAAGTGGCGGTGAATGATGGCTAAAATTGAAGTCAAAGGCGCTGAAATAACTATATATTCGAAAAATGAGAGTGATTATATTTGCATAACGGATATTGCTAAATATAAAAGGGGGGAACGGACAGATGACCTGATCCGAAACTGGCTTCGGAATCGAAACACGATTGAGTTTCTAGGCATTTGGGAAACACTTCACAATCCAGATTTTAAACCCGTCGAATTCGACGGGTTTAGAAAACAAGCTGGTCTTAACAGTTTTACGCTTACCCCCAAACAGTGGATCGAAAAAACGAACGCGGTTGGCCTTATTTCTAAACGCGGCCGATATGGTGGCACTTATGCCCATAAGGACATCGCCTTTGAATTTGCCTCCTGGATTTCTGTAGAGTTCAAACTCTATCTCATCAAAGAGTTTCAGCGGTTGAAGGAGGAAGAGAAAAAGCAATTAGGTTGGGATATTCGGCGCAACCTGACTAAAATCAATTACCGTATCCATACCGATGCTATCAAAACAAAGCTAATTCCACCGAATCTCAGCAAACAATAAACTGGCTATATTTACGCTACCGAAGCTGACCTGCTTAATATGGCGCTGTTTGGAAAAACCGCCGCCCAATGGCGGACGGAAAACCCTGACAAAAAAGGGAATATCCGTGACTATGCCAATGTTTCACAGTTGGTTTGTTTGTCGAATTTGGAAAATCTGAACGCGCTATTTATCAATGAAGGAATGGCGCAGGCAGAGCGGTTGACCCGCCTAAACCAGATTGCCATTCAGCAAATGAAGATTTTGGTGGAGGACAGAACGACCAGACAGTTGGAGGAGAAATGATGGTGAGCTTGGTCGAAGGCAAAGGTGGCGCAATTGGATGGGGAAAACTGCCCAATGCAGAACTGAGAAGGGCAGACCCGGCTGCGGTTTCGGTTTCGACAAGCTCAACCTCCGCCTCCGCCTATGTGGTGGATAGTGGGCGTTTGACTCGGTCAATCAACAAGCGGAGCCTGAGCCTGGTTCCGGTGAGCTTAGTCGAACCGTCGAAGGCGTAGCGGTCTCAAATAAAAGGATCAACTATTATGCCCTCCTACATGTATATCCTCGAATGCGCCGATGGCAGTTATTACACCGGAAGCACGAAAAATCTTGAGCGGCGGCTGTGGCAGCACCAAAATGGCGAAGGTGCGAACTACACAAAAAAGCGGCTGCCTGTGAAGCTTGTCTTTTGTGAACCATATGATCGTGTTGAAGATGCGTTTTGGCGAGAGAAACAAGTGCAAGGTTGGAGCCGCCGGAAGAAGAAGGCATTGATTGAGGCGAACTACGATAAGTTGATTGAGTTTTCTCGAAATTACACGGAATATGGCAAACCGTTCCCTGAGCTTGTCGAAGGGAACATTGTGGTTTCGGCAGACCCGGCTGCGGCTGCGGCTTCGACAGGCTCAGCCTCCGCCTACGTGGTTGACAGCGAGCGCCTGATTCAGCCAACCAACAAGCCGACGCCTGAGCTTGGTTCTGGTGAGCCAAGTCGAATCGTCGAAGGGAACATTGTGACGACGTCAGCACCGGCTGCGGCTTCGACAGGCTCAGCCTCCGCCTACGTGGTTGACGGCGAGCGCCTGATTCAGCCGACCAATAAGCCGACGCCTGAGCCTGGTTCTGGTGAGCCAAGTCGAATCGTCGAAGGGAACAT
>JAJRVO010000474.1 GCA_024277275.1 Chloroflexota bacterium | reverse complement strand
GGAGTGGATTCCCAGCCAGGTCATAGTTACCGAGGATGTCATTGAGTCCAAGCTGAATTATTTGCCGGAATCGGCGGTGGTGATGCAAACCCAGGCCGTTAACCCCAACATCTCTGCGGATTACGCGCTCAACAACTTTGTACCCGACGCCATAAAAGACAGCCTGGTCGAAGTAAACCCCCAGGGCATCTTTCTCGACTCCGACGGCAGAGTTGCCGGCGACGTGGGACAGCTACCGCCTGATATTCAAAACAGCGCCTTTGTGGTTATTCCCACCCTCCGCAATTGGCATCCTGACGGCTCGGTTCGATCAGATTTTGTCGACAATATGCTGATTGACCCCGCTGCCCGCGAGCGGCATATCCAGGCCGTTGTTGATTTAGTGCGGCGCAATAATTACCCCGGTATCGACATTGATTACCGGGGCATCGCCCCTGATTTGCGCCGCCAATACACCGCTTTTTTGAGCCAACTACAAAACGCCTTACCTGATAACAAACAACTCTCCGTTCGCGTAGAATCGCCGCTTCAAATCTCGGCCGACCAGTGGGAGACCGGCGCGTACGATTGGCAAGCGATTGGCCGCGTGGCCAACGTGGTTAAAGTGCCTACCTCGCCCGACCCCAGAGCCTACGGGCCGGACGGACAGATGGAAGCAATGCTTAACTGGGCCACGGGCGAGATTAACCGCTACAAGATACAACTGCTTCTTTCTACGCTCAGTACCGAACAAGTCAACGGCATCACCAGAGATATCAGCTATCAACAAGCCCTGGACCCCATCGGAGCCGTATCTATTGTTGGGGGTATAAACATAGTCAGCCCCGGTGAAGAAATTGACTTTACCCTGACCGGATTACAAGCCTCTACCGGCATCCAATTTGACGAAAATAGCGGCGCTTACTGGTTTGCCTACCTGGACAACAATAACACCCAACACACCATCTACCTTGAAAACGCGTCCAGCATTGCCCGTAAGCTGCAATTTGTAGCCCAATTTAATCTGCGCGGCGTAGCTGTGCAAAACTTACTCAATGAAGACAACGACGCCCAGATTTGGTCTGTCATCCAAAAATTTGCCGACCTGGTTATCCCGCCCGTTGAAAACCAATACTCCGTTGTCTGGCAAGTTCAGAATCAAGACGGCGGCGTCATTGCCCAGGAAATTGTCGATTTAAGCAACCCCGATTACAAATGGACCGCCCCCGAAGCGGGTGGCTCTTACGAAATTGTGGCTGCTGTAGCCGCTAATAAAGACACCGGCAATACAATATCCCGTGGCGGTGTAGCGGTGTTAGTCGCTTCTCCAACCCCTATCCCAACCCCCACCCCGGAACCAACCGCTACCCCGGAACCAACGCCCACCCCGGAACCCACCGCTACCCCGGAACCGGCAGCAGAAGCCCCCGCCGAAGCGGCCCCGGCAGCCGAAGCTCCTGCGCCGGCCGCTCCCGCCCCGGCTCCTGCCGTTGCTTCTTCAGTCGGCGATTTGCCCTTTGATTACGGCATTCAGGCCGACCCGCGCGGCAACACCGCTTCCAATATCGGCTTAATTCAGGGGATGGGTTTTAGATGGGTAAAATTCCAGATGGCCTGGAAAGATGTAGAGCCTGCGCCGGGGTCCCTCAATTGGGGGATGTGGGATGAAATTATTGGAGCCTATAGCGCCAACGGCGTTAAAGTTCTGCTCAGCATCCCCAAAGCGCCCGACTGGGCGCGCCCTCCCGACGATGACAAGAGCGTAGAAGGCCCGCCCCAGGACCCGCTTAAGTACGCCGAGTTTGTTGGCCGCGTGGCCGACCGCTATCGCGGTAAAGTGCAGGCCATTGAGGTTTGGAACGAGCAAAATCTCTATTACGAGGCCGGCGGGCAAGGACGAGTCAACCCGGCTGCTTATACTGAATTACTCAAACTTTCTTACACCGCCATCAAGTCGGTTAACCCGGATATGATTGTGGTGGCCGGCGCAATGACCCCTACCGGCGCGCCTCCCCCGGTAGCCCTGGACGATGTGGAGTACCTACGACAAATGTACGCCAACGGAGCCAAAGGTCATTTTGACGCTCTGGGCGCTCACCCCAGCGGTTTTGCCAACTCGCCCGATATCGCCTACACCGGCGGCGACTACGACCCCAACCGGGGTTATGACGACCACCGCAGCTTCTTCTTCCGGGCCACAATGGAAGCCTACCGCCAGGTGATGATTGAAAACGGCGACGGCCACAAAACCATCTGGCCCACCGAGTTTGGCTGGCCGGTTTGGCGCTTCCAGGGCGATGAGCGATTTGTCTTTGCTAAAGGAAATTCGCTGGAGCAGCAAGCCGCCTTCACGGTGCGAGCCTACGAACTGGGCCGCGAGTGGGGCTGGGTCGGCACAATGTTCTTGTGGAATCTGGATTACAACGTCACCGCCGGAAATACCGAGTTAGCCAACTTTGGCATTGTCGGCTCTCCCGCTTATGACGCCCTGGCCCGTATGCCAAAGTAATAGAAACTTTGATATTTGATAAAATGCAGCATTTCGCTACGCTCGCAGCGGGTCCGCAACCCGCGTCTCAGGCCCAAAATCGCCGGGGCTGTGACCCGGCTAGAGCAAGCGCCAGTTATATACTGCCAACGGCCATAAAGTAACATTTTTATGGGACACAGATGAACACAGGTTTCACAGATTTTTGTTTAGTTTTTTACCATAATCTGTGTTTATCTGCGAAAATCTGTGTCCTATTCTCTGGCTTTCAGAATGTTACTTTGTGACCGTGCTGAGTATAAGATGAACAATTAAGATAAGATTTAGCCTGGGGCCAGACTGTACTGTTTCTTGCTCCAGGCTTTTTTGCGCAATAGAGGATACCATATGGGACAAAGAAGACACCTACAACCCCAAAAAAAAGGCTTTAACTTTTTGCTACTTCTGCCAATAATAGGTGGCCTGGTTCTTGCCGGGCTGGTGCTGTGTGCCGCCGCCTTTGCCATTTGGGCGGTTGCGTTTTACCAACCTGAAGCCCCCGCCGCCAAACCCTCCCCCACGCCCACCCTTAAAGTGGTTCGTTTTGACGACAATGACGATGCTCAACAGCCGGCATCTACCCCCGTCCCCGGCGAACAACCTCAAACTACTGACCCAGTCGCGCCTGCCCCCTCCAATAATGTCGATTCGGGCGGGCAGGCAACGTCAGTCATCAACAACGCTCCGGTCACAATGAGTTCGCCGGATTACGGCATGCAGGTATTCCTTTTTTGGCAAGAAGAAATTGCCGACCGTGACTTGAAGCTGGTGGAAGAAGCCGGGTTTCGATGGGTAAAGCAAGAGTTTGCCTGGCGAGAAATTGAACCCGCTCAAAAAGGCGCATTTGACTGGAGTAGAACCGACCGGATTATGGACCAGATTGACGCCCACGGCCTCAAAGTGATTGTTCGTTTGGGGGTGCAGCCCCAATGGGCCGGGGGAGGCTTTCCCGAAGTAGGGCCGCCCAACAATCTGCAAGACTTTGCCGACTACGCCGCGGCGGTCGCCACACGCTACAAGGGCCGGATTGACGCCTACCAAATCTGGAACGAACCCAACCTGGCCCGCGAATGGGGCAATCGCCCGCCCAATGCCGCCGAATACACCGAAATGCTCAAAATTACTTACGAGGCCATCAAAGCCGTCGACCCCTACCCCATCATCATCAGCGCCGGTCTGGCCCCCACCACCCGTAACGATGACGTAGCCCGGCCCGATACCTACTTCATTCAAGAAATGTACGATGCCGGGGCCAAGCCCTATTTTGATGCCCTGGGAGCGCACGGAGCGGGCTATGCCTCGCCCCCCGAGACCGACCCCGCCGAAATTGCCACCACACCCGGTCTGGCCAACCCCGGCGACTTTAAACCGGAAAACAACGTGCCCGAAGAGTTACGCCGGGTGTACGGTTTTCGGCATGTAGAGGATTTACGAGCCATCATGGTCGCCAATGGCGATGAGGCCAAAAAGGTTGTCCTGCTTGAATTTGGCTGGACCATTGACCCCCGTCCGGGTTCTCCCTACGAATGGCACGCCGTCACCACCGAGCAGCAAGCCCAATACTTTGAGCGAGCTTACGCCTACGCCAAAGAAAACTGGCAGCCCTGGATTGGCGTTATGAGCCTCATCTACATTGCCAACCCCCAATGGACTATGGAAGACGAGCAAACCTATTGGAGCATTGTCTACCCTACTTACCCGGAATTAACCGCTGCTCCGGCCTACTTTGGTCTAAAAGCAATGCCAAAAGATTAAAGCGCGACCAAGTGTCTATTTAGTCGCACCCAAACGAAAAAATCGTGATACGTCCTCTCAATCGAATTAGGCATGGGCTAGACCTGCATCTGTTCCTGGTCTGGTTGCTGACGGTACCGGCAATTTTGCCGCTTATGAAACCAACCCTCACCCATAGCGCTGATGGGTTGCTTCATCTGTATCGCGTTGTGGCTCTGGAACAAGTTATTAGCCAGGGCAGTTTAATTTTTCCTCGCTGGCTGCCCGACCTTGCTTATGGTTACGGTTTCCCCCTTTTTGTTTTTTACGCCCCCTTGTCTTACTATGTTACACTGGCGTTAAGCCTGCTCGGCTTAAAAACCATCGCCGCCTTTAACGCCTCGCTTATCCTGGCTCTGCTAATGGCCGGCAGCGGAGTCTATCTTTTTGCCAAAGAGTTATTTGGGCCAAAGGCCGGACTGTTAGCCGGTATGGCTTACGTCTATGCCCCTTTTCAAATTCTCAACGCTCTTTCCAGAGGAGGTTTACCCGCCGCCTGGGCTATGGCCCTGTTTCCCTTTGTTTTTTGGATTTTTACCCGATTGATCCGGCAGAGCGACCTGGAGTTGCCCCCTCCTCTTTTGGACCCCATAAGCAGGGAAGCAAGGGAGCAGGGGAGCAGGGGAGCAAACTCACCCCTGCCCCCTTGCACCCCCGCTCCCCTGCAAGCGCCTTTACTGCCACTCAGCGCCCTGATTTTCGGGCTATCCCTGCTGACCCACAACACCCTGGCTCTACTTTTTATACCACTGCTGGGACTCTATTTAGGTCTTGAAATATTGGCCCGACTCTTCCGGCAACCCGCCTCCGCAACAACAAAACGGTCGATGATTTTGCGGGTAGGGTTGGCTGTAATGCTGGGAGCCGGTTTGG
>JAJRVO010000473.1 GCA_024277275.1 Chloroflexota bacterium | reverse complement strand
TTGGGCTGGTTTTTGCCGGCTTAAGAGCAGAATTGGCAGAATTAACGAATCAAAATTCTATCATTCTGGAAATTCTGCTCTTAAATACCCGCAATTGCAACAATTTTTACACCCTAATTGTCAAACCGGGAATTGCTGACCGCCGATGAATTAAACATCAACCATCAGCCGGTCAGCGGTCCCGCTCTGGAACGGGTGACGGCCAGCCTCGACCTTATTCGGGCAGAGGCCAAGCTCAAAATGGCGGCCCGGATTGAGTCGGAAAGCAACTTTCCCGTTGGTTCCGGAATTGCCTCCTCGGCGGCGGCGTTTGCGGCCTTGAGTGTGGCCGGAGCGGCGGCAGCCGGCCTAGAACTGGACCAAGCCGCCCTCTCCCGGCTGGCACGGCGAGGATCGGGTTCCGCCAGTCGTTCTGTGCCGGCCGGATATTGCCTGTGGGAGACCGGCACAGACAAAACATCAATTGCCCGCAGCATCGCTTCGCCAGAACACTGGGACCTGCGCGATTTGGTTGTGATTGTCAGTCAGGAACATAAAACGGTTGGCTCAACCGGCGGGCACGCGCTGGCTCAGACCAGTACACGGCGGCGTAAATCCTTCGGTAGTTTATGGAGTGAAAAAGTGCACTTTTTCACTCCATAAACTAAGCAACGCGCTGCTTGTAACTACCGAAAGACTTCCGCCAAGCTGTACTAGTTCGCTGCAAGCGGCTCGCGTGGCCGGAGTAGAAACAAGGCTGCAAACCTGCAAAGAAGCATTGCTGGCCCGCGACTTATCGGCAATGGGGCCAATCATAGAAGAAGATGCAGTTATGATGCACGCAGCGATAATGACCGGTCATCCTCCCCTTTATTATTGGAACGCCGCCACTATGGCCATCATTCAGGCCACCCAACAATGGCGAGCCGAGGGCCTCTCCGTCTACTTCACCATCGACGCCGGACCCAATGTTCACCTCATCTGCGAAGCTCCACAGGCCAAAGCCGTAGAAGCGGCGGCACGTAAAATTCCCGGCGTACAAGATGTCTTATCAAGCGAGCCAGGCGGTCCGGCCCGGCTGATTGTTGATTGAACCGCTCACAATTTTTTCCGAGACTGCGCTGCTCAATCTACAACCTTAACGGTCGCTTGCTCGCCATCTACAACAACTCTCATCCCTGTCTTGAGTTGTTCAATGGGGATTTTATCGACGCAGGGGATTTCAGAAATGATGCAACCCACGGCGGTAATGGTTTCACATTCGGCATTGATAATGGCCAGCGGAGCCATTCCGCCCATCTTTAGTCGATAAAGGGTGTAAGAGCCAACCGTAGAGCCTTTACCTGTAGGGAACGTCAAAACTTTTCCGCTAACAGATTGGCCTTCCAGTTCATGCCCCTTCTCAACAATCACCCCGCTTTCGGGGTCGACGCCGCCATAAAAAGAAATCCTCATTGATGTAACCAGGGCTTCGCCTTCCGCCCGGCCTCGATAGATTTTTCGCCCCTGGAACTTCACTTTAGCGCCTCCGCAACAACCTCGTCAAAAGGTTTAATCATTGTTTTAAACTTGTTTTTGGCGTAGGCGTAATAACACGCTTTGGCGCTGTCGGTAGCTAAAGCTTTAAATCGACCTTTGATGGGGGAAACCACACAACAGGTATCCGTGGCAAACTTGGCGCCACTCTCCTCAATAATTTGGCTATAGCCCATCATATCGGCAATTTGCTTGGTGGGCCGGGCCGTTGTAATCCAAAATTCCTTAGTCACTTTTTTACCTTTGAGCAATTCCGCAATCCGGGCTATCTCTTTTATCGACAGGTGGGGACAGCCAAGACTGACAAAATCCACCTCCTCCGAGACAGCATCATTCATCAGCCGGTTCGCTTCATCAATGTCGTCCTGGGTGATAGTGATTGCCTGTTTCGGCGGCGACACTTGAGCCGCTTCAGGCGTAATCCCGGCCATGTGGAAGATGGCCGTGCCGCCATAGGTAGCAATACTGGCGCAGAATGATTTTAACTGCTCCACGGACGCTTGCTCTATCCCCGTAATGTATGGAGTCAACTTTTGGCCTTGTACCGTTAATTTTTCGCCGATAACTCTGCCAAGCAGACCAAAATCATTGTTCTCCACCATACGGCCCTTAACCTCGACGGTGACGGCCGGTTGGCGGTTCTCAGCCAGGTGGTAGCCGTAGGCGGGCGTAACGCCGGTTAAAGCGGCAGCCAATGCGCTGGGGCCGCCTTCTCGATTAGTCCGCGCCCCCAAAACCGAATTAGCGTAGCAGACCGCGCTGCTCTCGGCCCAGGCTATATGTTCGCCGTAATGAGGGGAGACGCCAAAGAGATAGGGCGTACAGGAACAGGTGGTAATGACATTCATCCGGGCAAAGGCATCAAGTACCCGTTTCTGGTTGTAGGCAAATTCCTCGCTGATGCCCATCGCTTGCCAGTTGTCCACGTCCATCCCGGCTGGATTTAAAGTTGTCAGGACACGCGCCCTGCCGTCTCCGTCGGCCATCTCGGTCAAGAACTTTAAACCGGCCTCGCCCAGGTTGGCGTAACTCACCCCGGAAATCTGGACGGAAGTAACAGGTATCATCCGTTCCGCGCCAAAAATGGAGCCAAGCGTCTCAAGGATTTCCATTGCCTTTTGGGCGGCTTTGCCTTGCTTGCCCTCAAGCATATCTTTTTCTTCAGTTGTTAGTTTCATCTATAAACCTGCTGTGACAAGTGATGCGTGATGCGTGAGAAGATTTCACGCATCACGCAACTTGGGATAACTGTTTTTTTGGAATTTTCTTCACAAATCTACTCAAATCAACCTCTGGAAAAGGCGCTTTGTTAAATGCTTCCCCCTTTGAATCAAGGGGCTTGGTCAGGTCAAAGCCAATCTTGGTGGTCAGTTTTGTGCCCGGCTCGGCGCTGGGGTCAAGGCTGGAGCCGGGTTCTTTGTCTTTGACAACCATCCCTGAGTCCCCCTGAAACCGGGTCGCCATAGCCCACTCTACTTCCTGCGGATTGTAGATGTCAATATCTTTATCGACGATGAAAACGTGCTTGCAGGAGCGATGGCCCTCAAACGCGGCCCGGATAGCTTTTTGCCCGTCGTTCACGGCCTGTTTGTCAATTTTGACAATAGCGTGCAGCCACGAGCAGCCGCCGGGATTAACGTTGACATCCAGGCACTTGACTACCTGGTTGACCTTTTTAAAAATCGTCGGCTCTCTGGGCATACCCATTAGCAGCTTGTGTTCCAGGACGCCGGGTAGCAGCGCCTGCCAGATGGCATCCCGGCGATGGGTGATGGTTTTGACCTCAAAGACCGGTTCCTGACGGATGATGTCTCGCGTTTCGGTCAAATCGACAAAAGGGCCTTCGGCGTGTTTTCTGTCGAGGTAAACCGTGCCTTCCAACACAAACTCGGCCTGGGCCGGGATGAGCAGGTCAACCGTTTTGGCCTTGACTACCTGTAACGGCTGCAAGGCGTTGGCTATCTCCAATTCGTCAACGCCGAGGTCAACCGAGAGCGCGGCGGCAGCCAGCACATTGGGCGCGTTGCCAACACAGACGGCCACATCCAACTCCTGCCGGTCTCTGAGAAAGCGGTCAAAGTGACGGGAGCCAACCACCCGCACCGCCATCTTCGTTTTGGAGAACTGCATGCAGCGGTGAAAATCGGCGTTTTGGCCGTACTCAGGGTGTTTGGCAAAAACCACGCCGGAACTGATGTAGTTGCCGCCATCGGTCTTGCAGTGCTTGAGAATGGGCAACGCATCCAGGTCCGGGTGCGAATGAACCACTTCCTGGCAGGGTGCGGTCTCGACAATCTGACACGAGGAGCGATTATCAATGGCCTGGGCCAGAGTGGGGATAATCTCGGAGACTTCGATGCCCAGGTAATCGGCAAAGGCGGCTTTGGTGCAAAAGAGATTGCCGATAACCCTGAACTTCGACTCCTTGACATTTTCAAACAATACGGGCCTGGGTTCCAGTTGTTTCAAGACGCCCGCGATTTCATAAGTTTTTGAAATGGGCGTCGTCACCCTGGTCAGGCGGTCCTGATTCTCTAATCGTTTTATGTAATCTCTGAGGGACATAGTTTTGTCGCTTTCTGTCAATGCGATAGTATAAACAAAATTATATCGCATTATAGTATTACCTCGCAACATTTGCGTTATCCGCGAGAATCATTTGTTCATTGTTAATTGCTCATTGTTAATTTGCGGCTTGCCGCGCTATGCAAAAATCTTTAAACACACGCCCAACAGTTGGCAGGAGCGCGGGGCTTGGGTATAATGACATTCGAACATATGGAATAGCATCTTATTGCGATTTACGATTTACAATTGGGTTGTGCTTGAGTAAGCCTAATCGTAAATCCAAAATCCAAAATCGTAAATCGTTTTGGTTTTTGAAAGGATTTGTAAATTTTGATTACGGTTATAGCCTTTATAGTAATTTTAAGTGTGTTGATCTTTGTGCATGAGTTAGGCCACTTTATTGTGGCTAAACGATCCGGTATTACGGTCGAAGAGTTTGCCATTGGCTTTCCGCCGCGAGCGGTTAAAGTGTGGCAGGGCGAGGGCTACATTACGCTGGACGGGCATGAGTTTGTGATTGGTTCCAAGGTGCGCGTCTCTCGCGCCATCCAAACGGGCACCAAAGTTTATGCCGAAACAACCACCGACGAACAAGGTCGCCCGGTAGTTACCTACCTGGAACCGGTTGATGACGAAAACGGCGAAGACAACTTTAACCAGTCGGGGGATAGCGAAGCCAAGTTTTTTAACCTCTTCCAATTCGGCTCCCGAAAATCAACCCCTCAGCCTGATGAGATAACGGCTGAACGCCCCACCGTTGCCGTTGACGCCTTGACCCGCCCCACGGAATACTCCATCAACTGGATTCCTCTGGGCGGTTACGTGCGTATGGTTGGCGAAGAAGACCCGACCGATCCGGGCAGCTTTGCCAGAAAAAGCAAGCGGGTGCGGCTGGCGGTGCTGGCCGCCGGGTCGATTATGAACCTGATTACGGCTGTTTTCTTTTTCACCCTGACCTCAATGGCCGGCGTGCCGGAAACTAGCGTAGGCACATTTATCACTCAAATTGTGCCAAACACCCCCGCCGAACAAGCCGGATTGCAAGCAGGCGATATCATTGTCGGCGCGGATAATGCGACGTTTAAATACGACGGCGATTTGATTGCCTACGTAGAAAATACCAAAGGCACAGAAATCACCCTGCATCTTGAGCGAGAGGGTGAAATTGTAAACGCCCCTATTACGCCGCGCATCGATCCGCCTCCGGGCGAGGGCGCAATGGGGATAGCCATTACCTATGTGCCGCTGGCGGAAATTATTGTTAAAGACGTTGCGTCCGATACGCCGGCTGAAAAAGCCGGGTTACAAGCAGGCGATATTATCATTGGCGCAAACGATGTTGAATTCAGGTATATGGACGGCCTGGCAAATTACATCGAAGAGAGCCGGGAGACAAAATTTACCCTGCGCCTTAATAGAGACGGCGATATTGTAAACGCCCCTCTGGTATTTATCGACCCGCCAGAGAGTCAAGACGAGTTAGGCATTGAGTTTGATTTTAATCTCGACACAAAGATTAACTACTATTCCTTGCCCAGAGCTTTTCTTAAGGGCGCAACGGATACGGCCCAGTATATCGGCCTGGTTTTTTATATGCCCATTGCCATACTCAGGGATATTATACCGGCGGAAGCGGCCCGACCAACAGGCCCCGTGGGTATCTATCAGCAGACGGACTCGGCTGTTAATGCGGCTGTATCGCTTAATTGGTGGTTTCCAATCCTGTGGCTGACGGCGATTTTGAGCACGGCGCTGGCCGTTACCAATCTGTTGCCCTTACCGGCTCTGGACGGGGGGCGTATCCTCTTTGTTCTGATAGAGGCTATACGCGGCAAACGGATTGCGCCCGAAAAAGAGGGAGCCATTCACTTTATTGGGCTGGCTCTGCTACTCACTTTGATGCTGGTAATTAGCTACTACGACGTAAGTAATCCCATTCCGGCAATAGATTGGAACAACCTTTTCTAATGTCAGCAGAACATACGTGTTCTCACTGCGGAGAAACTGTCAACCCAGGTTGGCGTCTCTGCCCCGCTTGCGGCCAAAAACAATCACAGAAATCGACTCGAATTCGCTGTCGCGTGTGCAGCCGGCAAGCGCCGTCAACGCTGCATACCTGCCCTCATTGCGGCGCATATCTGGAACCCAAACCGTTTCCCTTGCTACAGATGAGCTTTGCCACAGTTATTGTTGTCGCTTTGGTTCTTGGGACGATGCAGTGGGGGTCTAATGCGCTTGACGGAGCCAAACGGGTTGCCTTACTGGTCAATCCGCCTACGGCAACGTTTACCTCAACCCCTGCCCCAACGCCAACCTCTACGTTTACCCCTGTACCAACGCCAACCCCCACCGAAACCGCCACCCCAACCCCAACTGCCACCTTTACCCCAACCCCAACACCAACGCCAACCCTAACGCCTACCCCAACCAACACGCCACAACCCGGCGTACCAACGGCAACGCCCACACCTACTATTACTCCGACCCCTACTCCCAGATTTAACAAGCCGGTATTGTTAGGGCCTGAAAATGACAGGCTTTTTGGCCGGGAAGAAGAGCTTATGTTGCGCTGGGAAAATATGGGGACTCTCGGTCCCAATGAGTTTTATGCCATTCGTATGGTCTGGCAACAAGATGGACAGCTTGCCTATGGCGGAACCAACATCAAAGACAATTTCTGGATAGTCCCCGCCGATGTCTATTGGGGCCTGGCCGATGAATTCACTGGTCGGCAATATGAGTGGTACGTTTACGTTGAAGAGATTTTTACAGACGAAAACGGGCAGCAGGTTGGCCGGCCAATCAGCGACGTTAGCGAAACGCTAAGTTTTTTGTGGCAGTAGTGAGTTCCACAACCTGACGTGATGCGTGATTTTTCCTCGCGCATCACGCATCACTCGTCACGCAGATTGGGACAATCACTTTTTTGAGCAACTAAAAAACTATGACCAAATCATTTAAAGACATCTTTAACCAAATAGCTACAGAAGAGCAACTCCATACCAGTCTTTTATATAATCTCTCCAAAATGACCCAGGAATCTCTGGAAATCTTCAAAGACGCCTGGCCTGCCGTTTCCACTGAACGTCGCCGGGCTATTATGCAGGAACTTCTTGAGATTGCCGAGATTAATTTTGAGGTCGATTTTGACTCGCTTTTTATCCTGGGTATGGGGGATGCGGATGCAGAGGTGCGGGCTACGGCCATCAAATCTCTTTGGGAAAATGAAAGCGCCAGCCTGATTGCGCCCTTAATCCATCTCCTAAAAACTGACGAGGAAACTATTGTTAGGGAAGCGTCCGCCATTGCTCTGGGCAAATTTATTTACCTGAAAGAGTTGGAAGAGCTTGACTGGAATGAGGCCGCCCTGGCCGAAGAAGCCTTGCTGGAAATTATTTATCGCCCCACAGAAGACATTGACGTACAGCGGCGAGCCGTTGAGTCCATCGGTTTTTCAGGCGAATCCAATGTAGCCAAAATTATTGAGAACGCCTACTACAGTGATAACCAAAAAATGCGTGTCAGCGCCATCTTTGCTATGGGGCGCAATGCCGACGTCCGCTGGATTCCCTGGATTGTTACAGAACTGGACAACCCGGAAGCCGAACTTCGCTTTGAGGCCATCCGCGCCTGCGGCGAACTGGAAGCAAAAGACGCCGTTGAAAAATTGATAGTTCTAATTGCTGAAGATAGCGACTCTGAGGTGCAAGAAATGGCAATTTGGGCCTTGGGACGCATCGGCGGGCAAACCGCACGCCAAGCCCTGGAAACCTACCTTGAAAGCGACAACGAAGCGATGGCCCAGGCCGCCGAAGAAGCGCTGGATGAAATCAACCTCTTTGGCGACTCGCTGCTCCTGTATGACTTTGATGATGACATTGACAACGACTTGACATCGCTCCCTGACGACGATTTAGACAATTTTGCCGCTACGGATAAACCCAACGGTAAACACAGATAGAACGTGGTCCTGGTTTCGGCAATCAAGGTTAAAACGGCTAACTCTAGTCCAATATGGCCGAAATAAAAATCATCGCTCACAGATAAAATATGCCGCAAATCTTCAATATCATCCTGACCACCATTGCCCCCATTGTTCTTGTTGCCGGTTTCGGCGCATTGCTCGATAAAACAAAACTACTGGATGCCCGCAGTATTTCACGCGTAGCTATCTATTTAACCACCCCCGCTCTTGCTTTTTACGGCATAGCCAACTCTACCCTAAAAAACGGTGAACTGGGCCGCCTGATTCTCTTCTTTCTTCTGTCGACAATTACCATAACTGTGTTGGCCTGGCTGGTCACAATCTGGTTTAAGATGAACCGGCTAACCGCCAGCGCCTTCATTATGTCGGTGGGGCTGATAAACCTGGCCAATTATGGCATCCCCCTAAACGAGTTTTCCTTTGGCCAACTGGGGTTAGAGCGAGCTATTATTATTGCCGTATTAGGAAACATCTACGCCAATACAGCCGGAGTGTTTGTGGCCTCGTGGGGGCAAGCTTCTATAATCCAGGCCCTAAAAAACGTGGCTAAAGTTCCCACGCCCTATGCGGCTATATTGGGATTGGTTGTCAACCAGGGATATTTTTCTATGCCTTCGCTAGTGATGAGAATTGCAGGCATCTTGCAAGGCGCGGCTATCCCGTTGATGTTAATTATGCTGGGCATTCAAATTTCCAGAGTTTCGCTTAAGGGACAGTGGAGCGTTATATTTGGCGCTTCTGCTATGCGTCTTTTGGGAGGGGCCGCTGTGGGAATAGCAGTCAGCTTTTTATTAGGGCTAGAAGGGGTAACTGGGCAGGTTGCCATTGTGCAAGCATCAATGCCAACTGCCGTCATCGCAGTTATAATAGCCACCGAATTTGAGAGCGACGCCAAATTAACCAGCAGCATTATTTTGGTTTCTACCCTTTTTAGCGTCTTAACCTTAAGTGTGCTCTTGTCATTTTTGATGTGAGTAAACAAGGCTAAGGCTGAGGCGAAGGTAAAAACTCTTGGCCTCAGCCTAAGCCTTACGCTGTCTGCAAAGCTGGTTTAAGCAATTTCTTGGTAGTCTATTAAAACTTGGAAAGAGATAAACTAATGCCGGAGAGCATACTTGAGTGGGGAATTGCGCTGATTTTAACCCTGCAAGGGTGGGGCGATTGGCTTATTTTGCCGATGAATATTTTTACGTTCACCGGCTATATTGAATTCTATTTGCTGCTTATGCACGCGCTTTATTGGTGCTACAATAACCGGCTAGGATTTAGAATAGCTATTATTTTAATGTTGAGCGCCGGGCTAAACGCCATTCTCAAAGCGGCGCTTCACGACCCGCGCCCTTACTGGATTGACCCGCAAGTTCGGCTTTTGGGCGGGGCTGAGACATCGTTTGGAATCCCTTCCGGCCATGCTCAAAACGCCGTTGTCCTTTGGGGGCTTGTAGCCGCTCACTTTAAAAAACGGTGGGGCTGGGTTATTGCCGCCGCCCTAATCTTTTTCATCGGTTTTTCACGTATGTTTCTGGGCGTGCATTTTCCCACCGATGTCTTTTTTGGATGGGCGCTTGGCATCATGATATTGTTTCTTGTTCTGTATGTGGAAGGCCCCGTTGTTGCCTGGATAAAGGGTCGGCCTAAAATACAACAACTGTCAATTGCATTTGCGCTCTCTGTGGCATTGATTGTAACGGGAGCATTAATCATCGCAAATGTTGCCGGGCAAGCGCCCGATCAATGGGCGCAAAACGCCATCGCCGTTGCGCCCGATAAGCCAATTACGCCATTATCCCTTAAGGATTTGATAGTTAGCTCCGCTGCATTCTTTGGCCTTGTTGGGGGCGTAATTCTGCTTGAATCCCGTGGCGGTTTTAATACCCAAGGTCCGGGAATACAACTTCTGGGGCGCTATGTAGTTGGCGTCATTGGGATAATTATCCTGTGGCGAGGTTTGGGCGCACTGTTTTCTTTGCTGGCCCATGATGAAACGCTTTTTGGTTACGTTCTAGACTATATTCGCTACAGTTTAATTGGAGCCTGGGTATCGGGGTTTGGTCCGCTTGTTTTTATGCGGGTAGGGTTAGCCAAAGCGAGGCAGGTAACTTGATCGACCCAAAACAGCAGGCCAATGGCTTAGTAATGAGAATTAAATAACTGTCCCTCAACATTGTAATTGGTAAATGGTAATTGGTTATTAAGCCAATCCCTAATTACTAATTACCATTTACTGCGCTCTGAAATGAGACAGTTATTTAATCCCGGTTCCTTAATTAAGCCACGTTCTGTAAAACAGCCAGGAGTAACTCTTTAGATCTAATAGGCTTGGTGAGGTACCCGGTTACCCCTAACTTTTTGCCGTAATAAATTTCTTCATCTGACAAAAATCTACACCCCGTCAAAAAAAGAAAGGGGATTTTGGCCCACTGTGGATTCTGACGCACTCGATTAAGTAGTTGATAACCGTCCATATGCGGCATCTTAATATCTGCCAAGATCAAGTCAACCGGCAAAATTCTTAGCACATTAAGAGCCTCAACCCCATTGTTGGCTACCACAGTCTGGTATCCGGCCATTTCCAG
>JAJRVO010000472.1 GCA_024277275.1 Chloroflexota bacterium | reverse complement strand
GAAGTATATGTTACATTTGCGCTATTAAAGGAAGATTAAACCATTGGCATATGATTAACAGTAAGCTGCCTTCCATACCAGGCTTGTTCAGCGCTAACATACCGTCGCCAAATTCTGACAAGATTTACACGATTTACACGATTTTTATTTACGCCAATAGGGTTTTGGATTAACGCTCATTTGGCGGTTCAAACATTATGTTAATTTTACCTAACTAAGCTAATATTACAAGTGAACGTTCAAAAAAGGCCGGTCGAAAACCGATCTTTTTTATTTGGATGGCGCATCTTATTTTACATTGTTAATTCAGCGTTTTTCTGTTATACTGATCGGGATAAAGTAGTGTCGTGTCAAGGCTAAAATGATAGGTAGTATAGCCCCTTGTGGGCGTTATTTCAAGCATAAAACGGGCACAAGGCCCGATGCTACAACCTATCAAAACACGCTTGACACGACAGTAGGGGCTTTTCGCTCGAAAATCATTCTCCACCTTTGTCATCTTGCCACAATTCCTAAATTTTCCCCAAAGCGCAGTATCTAAGAACTTTCACCAACAAAATAGTGTAGAGATTATTTTTACATCTTCATAAATGACGGTGGCTATCATTCTGCTGATAAAAAACCAATGCGTTAATCTAAAGGGACCGCTTATCAAGCGGCGTTTCGCATGCGCCAGACACCCCCAAGTTCCGTTCTCACGCTGAATATGTGAACGGAGTTTGGGCGCCACAGGAGATGAGTATGGCTAACTATAACGAGTTGACTCATATCTTTGTAACTCAAAAAGAAAACGAGTCGCTGAAGAAAGCCGGCATTGACAACCTAAAAACTCTCCGCGAGCAAGGCAAAGATTCCGAGGCCCGGACAATACTGGCCGACCAAGCCTGCTTGTCGCTCAGTAAGATTGAGCGGTTGGTAATCCGGGCCGATTTGTTGCAAGTTAATTTGGTTGGGCCGGCGAAACTGACCCAGCAGCAAGCTCTTTTATTGGAGCGTCTTGGAATTGACGGGCTTCGGGGCCTGGCCCGCGTTGATTTAAAGCGCCTTGAGAATAGATTAAAACAAGAGTTGCAATGTCCAACCTGGCAATCGCCTGATAATGAGTTCGGCGACATGGCGGGAATCAAGGTATTAATCGCCCCAAACAACGTGAATTACCCGTATGGCAACATTCTTGAACAGCTAGTTAACCAGGCAATAGAACTGGTCGATAAAGAAAAGGAACCGCCACAAGATTTTACCTCCATTACAACGCACACCCACAACCTGCTGGTAGTAAGCGATTTACACATCGGCGAAGGGTGGGACCCCCAAAGCGGCAAGTTAAACCGCAACGAGGATTTTTTGTATGATCGAGCCTTTGCCCACTTTCTGGTTTACCACCAGAACAAACGGGAGGCTGCCAGACACACGGGCGGCGCCGAAGATCGCCCCTGGAAACTGATTTTAAACGGCGATGTGGTCGATTTTCTGCAAGTCACGGAGACGCCGGCGCACGATGTTAATGAGTTGGCAATGACCGTTGAGCGTCTTGTTGGCAATGCAAATGGGTTGACTGCGCCCCCTGAACAGCCTGATGAGCCGGCCGAGAAAACGCAAGAGCGTCTGCAAGAGATTCGTCAACTTCTTCAAACGGTTGACAACCCGGAGAAAAAACGCGATGCGCAACGACTGATTGCCGAGGTTGATGTTTTATTGGCCAGGGGAGACAATGCCGCAGATTGGGGAATGTTATGGAAAACCGACAGCACGGATCCACACCAGCTTTCATATCAGGATGTTCGGTGGGGGCTGGGCAGTATTGAGCCGGACAACGTGTGGCGGATGCACCGCATCTATGCCGGTCATCCAATCTTTTTTCAGGCGCTGGCCTGGTTTTTGGCTCACAAGGACAACCAAATTATCATCCAAACCGGCAACCACGATATCGAGCTATTTTGGGGCGGCGTTCGCCGCGCTTTTCGGGAGACGCTGGCCGATGCCTATGAGCAATTGGCTGTTTCCGAATGGAAACATCTGTTTGCCACCTTTGGCTGCTCCCAGGTAGGTCAAAGTCCCAACTGTACGGACTTTAATGAGGCCATTGAGCAGCGGTTGGCTTTTACCCACTGGATTTATTATGAACCCGGTGTGGCATACATTGAACACGGCACCCAGTACGAGACGGCTAACTCGTGGGCTACCTATCTCAATCCCCGTTTTGTCGGTATCCTCACCGGCTATAAAAGAAAGCAAAAAGCAAACGGGGTTGGGGGAGAAGGCCGGCGCCAACGTCTCTTTTGGCCGTGGGGGTCGCTCATTGTCCGTTTTATCTTTAACCGGGTCGAGGAAATTCACCCCTTTGCCGACCAGCTTAAACCGATCTCCAGCTACTTTACCTGGGCCTTTAGCAAAGATTTTTTGCGAACCATTGGCCTGCTGCTGTTGAGCATTCCCGGTTTTCTGGCTGTCCTCGGTCAAATCTTTCAGCGCGGCGTTGTTGAGGGCTGGTTTGGCACCGACCGCTCGATTACCGGATTGTTCAACATTTTCTTGCGTGGCATGCTAACCTGGTTCACCTGGATTAACCGCCTGCTCAACGGCTCGTGGCTGTCGGGATTATTCAGTAGAAACCGCCAGGATGCTGCAACATACAACCCGCTAAACCAACTGGCCTGGCCCGTGTTTGGATGGACGCAGTGGAAGCTCATTGTGGACCACGACCATTCAAATCGAGTGCGGTTGTCCAAGCTGATTCCGTCCTTGCACCAGAAACCAAAAAGGGTTGAAGAGTGCGTACTGCATCAGTTTGACGAGTGTATGCCGAAAGTGAACAAAACCCCTTGCCCCAATGCGCCCAATCAATGGCCTGATGACGAGCAGCCAAACCCTCCCTGGGAACCAGGGTTGTTCAGTTCTAAGATGCGGTGTATTTTTTGAACCGCCAAGAACGCCAAGGACGCAAAGAATTTATAAAAATCTTGGCGATCTTGGCGATCTTGGCGGTAAAATCACCAGCGATTGGTGAGAACTGAACAGCCCTGCCCTGGGAACATAGATTCTCAACATTTGTCACTGAAACGGCAATACAAATTGGCCTGCTGCTGGTCATCCTCTGGCCGGCTTTGGCGCTAAGTGGATGGGACTACAACATTGGGCCACCCGGTTCCGGCGATCCCCGTGGTGTATGCTTTATAGTATTACCTCGCAACATTTGCGTTATCCGCGAGAATTATTTGTTCATTGTTAATTGCTCATTGTTAATTTGCGGCTTGCCGCGCTATGTTTAGCCAACAACCCCCTACCCTATTTGGATTTCTGCTTGAGCCGGGGTGGCAGGTAACGGTCATTGCCGGATTACTGATTATTCCGTTTGGGCTGAGATATCTGATTGTTTGCTATGACCAAAACCGGCAATCATGTAGAGGCTGGTGGATAATTATCTTATCGATGATTCCGGTTATCGTTAATATTGTTGCCATCAGCCTGCGTCTCTGGCGTCACATATCATACACTACCAGCCCCCAACTCGACGTGTGGGGAGCGTCAAAGGTTCCGGCTCAGTGGTTGGCCTGACTATTGTTGCTGATTATATTTGGCAATTTACCGGCTACTCTAAACGCAAGCGCTTCCCCAAAAAACAAGTCGAGATATGGCAAAAGATTAATTCTGGCCGGCGCTCTGGCGGTGTTGGCCGTCTTGTTTATCCGGGTCTATTTTCCCTTTGATTATTAAGTACGCCACAACGCAAGAGTACAGCTTTTATACATCTATAACGTGGCTATTATGGGCTTTGCTCATTGTATGGATGATTTTTGCCCAGTGGGCCTGGGGACCCACGCCGCTGGTTGTTCTGTTTGCCGCAGCCGCTATGGTTGGCCTGCTGGCGTTGGGGGCAATCATCCTGCTCAACCTGGGCGTCGAATTTTCCGGCCCTGTTTCTTCATGGCCGTGGTGGTCTTGGGTAACAGCCGTACTACTGATTTGCCTGGTTTTTTACGTCTTGAGCCGGCAGTATGCTGCCAACCGCATCACCCGGACTGTGTATGGAGCGGGCCTGGCGGGCGCGCTAATTTTGATTCTCCTGACCCTGCCGGCAGCCGTCTTTAAACCTTTCTTTGACAATTCAGGGTGGACATGGTTGCCCTTGTGGACCGTTTGGGGATGGTTGGGGCTGTGGCTGCTGGAACGTAAAGAGAACCCTATCCGTCAACCTCTCCTTCAAGGTTGGGTTGGCGACAAGGTTGCTCCGGTTTACGCCTGGCTGGGCAACGTGTTTGAGGGCGCCTTTAAGGTCTTGATTGAAGTAGCCATAATCATCTTTTTGTTAGGGGTGGCAGCGCAACTCTATCCACTTTTGGGTCATCCCATCCCCGCGCTGTTAACCAGTTTTGGAAACAGCCCGTCCGTTGGTCTCCAGGTATTTGTTGTGGCTTTGCTCTTTTTGGTTGTCGGTTTGATTGGGCGAGCGGGGTTGGGATTGGCCCAAACCGAGAACATTGTTGATACCATTAGATGGTGGCGAGTGCGAAACCGTTGGTTCTTCAACACCAGCCTGGGCCTGGGACTAATTGGACTTGTAGCAGGCAGTTTGCGCGTGATACTTGGCCCAAACCTGTTCAAAGATTGGGTACGCAGCCTGATTGCAGTGAGTGTGTTGATTGTTCTGGGTCTGGCTGGTTGGTATCTGTCCAAACGTAAGCCATCTATCGTATGGTGGGGCCATAAGGCGGCCCTGACAACATTGGGCTTTGGCTGTCTGTTCCTGCTCATCGCCTGGGGGGTTCTAGTCCGCGACTTGGCCCTAATGTCTTTAGAAACATCGTTGCATTTAAAGGTTTTGTGGTCGGCGGCAACCTTTGCGCTCTTGTTTGGACCGGTAGGCGCTTGGCAAACAAAAGGCAACAAGACGGCAACCGTTACCGAAGATGAGGTATTGTACAACGCCACCTCATGGGGTTTCTTATTACTGGCGGGAATCATAGCAATGGCGTTAACCGTTCCAGTCGCCGTGGGCCGCAACTTTAGCCCGTTTTTGGGAATACCGCCTGAAAACAAAGAGATTTATGCCAAAGCTGAAACCAATGACGCGCTTCTTGACCAGGTAGACTGGAAACAGTTTGGGTTATGGGAACAGGTAGTCTTCATCGGCCGGTTTCACTTTAGCCGGACATACACTGAGGGCAAGGATGAGTCAGGTGAAATCTCAAAGGTCTTACCAGACGCTAACAAGCCAGACGCTAACAAAATAAATGCGTTACGCGCTCTTAACCATGCCCTGGCCCAGCGCGATAGTCTGAAATTTGGCGCTAAACTGACCGCGCTGCTCATCGCTACGCTGGCGCTGGTTGGGCTAACGGGCAAAGCGTTTTTAGGGCTAAATTGGAGGTCATATAATCGAGCCAATAATCTTGAGGCAGCGGAGCAACTGGAAAGAATACAAAACCTGGCCCGGCGTAAACAGCGCGAGCTTGTGCGCCGACTAACCAGGGCAATTGCCGTTATCCTTTCGTTTACATTTGGCTTGGGGTTGCTTGCCGGCGTCTACATTATTGCTACCGGCTTATTTGGCGGCGATTTATCGACAGCGCTTCGCAATGGCGCGTTAATCTCGGCCATAAGCTGGTTGGGGCGACGCCTATTAACCATAATCCCTCAAGATATTTTGCATGGCGGCGGCTATCTGGTTCAGGCCGCAGGCGAGATTCGCCAGATTATCAATCGCAGCCAGCCAGAATTACCGGCAATGCGCCGGGTTCCTTAGTAATGAGAATTAAATAACTGTCCCTCAACATTGTAATTGGTAAATGGTAATTGGTTATTAAGCCAATCCCTAATTACTAATTACCATTTACTGCGCTCTGAAATGAGACAGACAGTTATTTAATCCCGATTCCTTACTTGCTTTTCGGCCACGATCACATTCCGGCCTATCGCCAATTAACGCTTGAAGAGGATCAAAAAGAACGTAAAGAAGGCGCCCCCCAGTGGTACATTAACACGGGGGCGTGGGTGCAAGCCTACACCGGCGAGGTTCGCTACCGGCGAGAGGACGAAGACCACTCAATTTTTGTTGAGATTATCCCCGGCCCAAAAACAACAAGCGTAGGGACGCGGCCAAAGCTGCTTCGTTGGGACGACGCAGCCGGTCGGCCTGCCCCCTTAAATCACTTACTCCTCCCGCTTCGAGAATCGATACTCAAACGGATAGCCAAAACCACCCTGCGACGGATTGGGCTTCACCAACGCTACGTGCGGCCCAAGTCCCGCTCGCGCCGGGATGGTTAGAGAACCGCTTATGAGCAAGATGTTTTGAGCGCATAAAAAAAGGAGCGACTCAAATAGCCGCTCCCTAAACATCAAAATTGCCGACCGTTTTATTCTATAATAATCTTCTCATCAATCAGTTTCTGCTCAACCATATTTCCTTTAGGGTTAAAGCAAAAATGTTGGGCGTGCATCCTAAACTCAACGTCAATCATCGCCCGGCCTGCCCGATTCTTTTCGAGCGTAAAAACAACCCAGTCGCGGTAGCTTTCGCTTTTGTAGGGGTTGAAAGAAACGTGTTCCTTGGAGAGAATGTGGAATTTGTTATTCATGATGATGGCAATATCACATTCATAATCAAGAGCGGAACTGCCGCGTAGGTGGTACAGGTGCATACGCTTGCTTTTCAAACCTTCCCGGTCGGCGGCTACAATAGCCAACACCGGAACATTGTAGGTCATTGCAATATCTTTAAGCCCCTCAACTATAATTGTTACTTTGTCGTTTTCATCGGCGGCCCGCTCCGGGTAGATAGCAATTTTTTGCAGATAATCAATAAACAGTACTAATTTGCCGCCGGTAGCCTCAACAATTTGGCGCGTAATTTCCCTGATAGCGTTAAGGGTGGTCACTGCCGGGCTGGCTTTCATCATAATTAAGCGGTCTGCATAGCGATTAATTGTATCCATCGCTTTGGCAGTCTTGGGATGCTGTGATAGAATTTGATTAAGGCCAACGTTACCGTCTTTTCTAACCCATTCTCTGGCCCGTTTGCTAACAACAATATTATGCAAATCTTTTAGTCGCAAACCGCTGCCAACAGCGGCGCTGGCCGGTTCGATGCTTTCCTGACAAATGAGCCGGTTTAAGAGATGAACTTCGCTATGCTCATAGGAGATGTAAAGAGAATAAGTTGCTTCATTTAGGGCCAGATTACGAGCCATTTGCAAAGCGGTAATGGTTTTGCCAATACCTTGAGCGCCGCCCAACAAAATAAGCTCCGTTCTACGCAAACCGCCGCCAATCAGACGATCAATTTGGTCAAAGCCTGTAGGAACCGGCAGGTATTCGTCTAACTCACCCTGCACCACCATACGATCAGCTTCTTTTAGAACTTGACTTAAACTTCTGGGGGCTGGTCCTCCTGTACGCCGCTGTGCTGCCCCTCGGGGCGTGCGCGGTTGCGGCGGAGGCGCCGGTTGATGCGGTTGGGCCGGCATTGTTTGGGTTGTGGTTCTTGCGGAACGCTGCTGCTGAAGGGGTTGAATTGGTCGCTTTTGCTGTTGTTGCTGCTGTTGCTCCGGTTGTGGTTGTTGAGATTTGGTTCGTGCATCAGACAGGGTTGACATATTTTCCTCAATTACTCAGTAAAAGTAAGAGTGTGGCAAATGATACTATATAAATTGCTAATCTGCTCACCCTGATTATACCAGATAGCCAAAATCAAAACAACTTGAAAGATGTAGGCGATTAGTCCTAATAATGTTAAATAATTTAAGGACAAGTATGTGAGGAGGAAAAATTGCATCCTTTTATTGCGCTGGCTCATAAAACAATAAAAACTTATTTAGAAACGGAGCAAATTATCCCTTCTCCCGACCCTCTGCCTGAAACCATGACAGAACCCGGAGCGGTGTTTGTCTCATTACATTCGGCCAATGGTCAATTACGCGGGTGCCGAGGGACAATTACGCCAACCAAGCCAACCCTGGCTGAAGCCATAATCCACACCGCCATTGCATCAGCTACCGACGACCCCCGTTTTCCTCCTATGTCCATTGATGAAATGGAAGGTTTACAAATTAAGGTCGATGTCTTAAGTCCAATGGAACCGGTTTCAGACATCAGCACGTTAGATGAAAAAATTTACGGAGTCTTAATTCAATCAGGCAGACACCGGGCGGTACTTTTACCCGATATTGCCGCGGTAGACAGCGTTTCTCGCCAACTGGAGTTGGTCAGGCACAAAGCCGGCTTATCGCCCGATGAACCGGCCGACCTCTACCGCTTTACAGTGACTCGCTATTCAGCAGACAGTTAATAAGGACAGTTCTTATGCGCATACGTACCAGGCGACCTTACCATAAAAAAACCGCTTCTACAGGGGGCGCTTTAATCTTTGGATTGGGGCTGGGCGCTTTGCTGGCAACCATTGCCATTGTTGTAGGCATTACCTTGCCAGGAATCAGTGGCAGGCTTAAAAACCTCCCTTATTACGCCCGCACCTATTACCGTAAACTTGTACCCCACCCCGAATACCTGCCAACGCCTGCTCCAACCGTTTCAGCAGGAGGGGCGCCCGCTCAAGGCAGTAGCGGTGGGGTTGAGCTTGACTTGCCTCCCGTTGCCGGGAACAATCCGGTGGCAAGCGACGTAATTCCAGCCGCAGCCGGTATAGACGGCAATCCCCTGGCGCAACCGGAGGTAGCCGTCAGCATAGTAGAAGGCGAAAACCTGTTGTTGCCCCAGCCAAGCAACAGCACAGCCTTACAACCTGTCCAAAGCCAGGCGCAGTTGGACGGTATGGGTCACCAATGGCAAACCTGGAATAACTGCGGCCCCGCCACAATAACTATGAACATGAGCTACTTTAACCGACCCGAAACCCAGGTGGAAGCCGCCGCATTTCTCAAACCCAACGCTAACGACAAAAACGTTAGCCCTTATGAGCTGGCTGCTTACGCCCGAACCACAGGCATGGGGGCCATTGTTCGGCAGGGGGGTACGGTTGAGCAAATCAAAGTGTTTCTTAGCAACAACTTTCCCGTACTGGCAGAAACCTGGCTAATTCACGAGGGCGACGGCTTGGGGCATTACCGGCTTATCAACGGCTACGACGATGCAACCGGCCAATTCAACACCTTCGATTCCCTCAACGGGCCAGACTTCAAAGTCAGTTATGAACAGTTTGACGCCGACTGGCGCGTTTTTAACCGCCTTTACATCGTCGTTTTTCCGCCGGAGCAGGCAAACGTTGTGTCTAACATCATTGGTAAAGACCTTAATGATACGGCTATGTACCAAAAACTTGTCGCCATAGCCCAGGCTGAAATTGAGGCAAACCCCAATGACGCTATTGCCCATTTTAACCAGGGCGAAGCGTTAACCCGATTAGGCCGCTACCCTGAAGCAACAACGGCATTTGACCAGGCACGCAAGTTGGGCCTTCATTGGCGGCGCTTGTGGTATCAATTTACGCCCTTTGAAGCCTATTACGCCGTAGGCCGCCACCAAGATGTGCTTGACCTTGCCCAAGCCACCATTAAAGGCACAGGCGGACTGGAAGAGGCTTACTACTACCAGGGCTTAAGTTTATACGCCACCGGCCAACCCGGTGTAGAAGACGCTTTTCAAGCGGCCATAGCCTACAACCCTAATTTTGCCCCGGCAAAAGATATTTTGCAGGCGTTATCGGAAAGCCGGTAAGCAGTAATCAGTCAAGGGTAGGCTGGTCACTGACCACTAAGTAATGAGAATTAAATAACTGTCCCTCAACGTTGTAATTGGTAAATGGTAATTGGTTATTAAGCCAATCCCTAATTACTAATTACCATTTACTGCGCTCTGAAATGAGACAGTTATTTAATCCCGATTCCTAAATATCCCGTGGAGGATAGCAGATGTGGTATTTTCGCAGCCCGGAAATTGTTTTTGGTCAAGACGCGCTTGACCATTTAACGCACCTTTCCGGCAATAGAGCCTTTATTGTCACAGACCCTATGATGCAACAATTAGGGTTTGTCGACATGGTTAAAACCAAACTCAAGGCTGCCGGCATCTCTACCGAGGTCTTTAGCAATGTTGAAATTGAGCCAACGCTAGAAACCATCCAACGCGGCGCAACAGCAATGACCGGCTACCAACCCAACTGGATTATTGGGCTGGGCGGAGGCTCTCATATGGATGCGGCCAAAGCAATGTGGATTTTATACGAGAACCCCCAGGCCGACATTTTAGCCATCAATCCCTTTGAACCCTTAACCCTGCGTCAAAAAGCCAAAATGATTGCCATCAGCGCCACCAGCGGAACCGGAGCCGAAGTGACCTGGGGCATTGTGCTAACCGACCCCGCCGACGGGCGCAAAGTCGCCATTGGCTCGCCGGAAAACCTGCCTGATATCGCCATTGTCGACCCGGCCCTGGCCGCTACTATGCCCCCCCACCTCACCGCCGATACCGGCATGGATGCCCTGACTCACGCCATCGAAGGCTACGCCTCTACCTGGTATAACGATTTTTCCGACGGGTTATGTTTAAAAGCTATTCAGCTTATTTTTAACCATCTTCCCATAGCCGTAGCCAATGGCAACGATGAAGAAGCCAGAGAAAAAATGCACAACGCGGCGGCTATTGCCGGCCTGGGTTTTATCAACTCTATGTGTTCGCTGGCTCATGCATTGGGACACAGTTTGGGAGGCGTTTATAACATACCTCACGGACGGGCCGTGGGCATCTTTTTGCCCTATACTATTCAATTCAACGCCAATGAGAACAGCGGCCAAACCCGTTACCAGGATATTGCCGCCTTTTTGGGACTACCCGCGGCCACCGCTCAACAAGGAGCGGCAAGCCTGGTAGAGGCCCTGCAACAACTGGCCCAACAAATCGGCCAACCCCGTTCCATTCAGCAGGCCCTAGATATTTCATTAGCAACACTGGAAAACGATCTGGATCAGCTAACTGAGTATGCTGAGAGCGACACGCAAATTATCACCGCTGTGCGCTCGCCCAGCCCAGAAGAAATCCGTAAACTTTTTCTTTACGCCTACCACGGTAAAGACATAGACTGGTAAAATAGGGGATTATATTGATATTAGTTACCGGAGCCACAGGTTTCCTGGGACGAAACCTGTGCGAGTATTTAGTGAGCCAAGGG
>JAJRVO010000036.1 GCA_024277275.1 Chloroflexota bacterium | reverse complement strand
GCGTGTTTCTTAAATCGTGTGGGCCAGACCGCAGAGGTTTCTTAAGCCCATTTTAACTGCAAGTTAGGGTCATAATCGAGGCAAATTCGCTTGAAAATATCTCGCAAAAAACCTCTGCGGTCTTTAAGAAACACGCTCTTACGGACTCATTGTCTGTGACAATTGAAAACTATTCCGACCACTCCATCTCTGCCCCTAAATCCTGAAGCGTTTCAACAAAGCCCGGAAAACTTTCGTTCAGCTCTTGCGCGTCTTCAATGATGGTTTGACCGGCGGCAACCAACCCGGCCACGGCCAGCGACATTGCCAGCCGGTGGTCTTTATGGCTGCGCACCGTAGCTCCAACCAGAGGTTGCGGGCCGTCAATTTCATAGCCGTCGGGATGGGAGACAATTTTGGCCCCCAGCTTGCTAAACTCTTCTACGACCACCGCAATGCGGTCGCTTTCTTTGAGCCGGAGTTCGGCGGCATCGCGGACTACAGTTTTGCCGGTTGCTTGCAGGGCGGCCACGGTAAAAATGGGAAACTCGTCAATCATGCGGACCACTGCCTCGCCGCTAACTTCAACGTCGTGTAAAGGGCCGGCTTTTACTTGCAGGTCGGCTACCGGCTCTCCGGCTTGCATCTGTTCTGAGTGTAGTTCGACCTGTCCCCCCATCGCTTGCAACATCTCCAGCAAACCGGCTCTGGTGTAATTAGTGTTAACGCCTTCAATAACGACTTCGCTGCCCGGCACAATCAGGGCCGCTGTCATCAAAAAAGCCGCGGACGACATGTCGCCGGGAACGGTGAAGTTTAAGGGTTTCAGGTCAAACGTTTCGGGGTTAAAGGTGATATCGCCCTGTTTACTTTCGGTAATATCGGCTCCCTGGCCTTTAAGCATCCGCAGCGTGTGGTCCCGGGCGGGGCCGGGCTGGCGCAAGGTCATTTGCCCTTTTGCCCCAAGCGCGGCCAGTAACAGGGCCGTTTGCAACTGGGCGCTGGCGACCGGCATATCGTAATCAATAGCCGCCAGACGAGCGCCCGTAATAGTGATAGGGGCATGGCCGTCGGTGGTTTCAACGGTGGCCCCCATCCTACGCAGTGGTTGGGCAATTCGCTCCATAGGGCGACGTCGCAGCCCGGCGTGTCCGTCAAGAACGGAGGTGAAGGGTTGGGTAGCCAGCAAGCCCATTAGCAGCCGCATTGTGGTGGCTGAACCTCCGCAGAACAAAGGATCCTTGGGGGCGGTCAGTCCGTACAACCCCTGGCCATGCACCGTCAGCGTAGCTTTACCGGGGTCGGTGGGGGCAACTTCTACCTCTATGCCCAGGTCTCGGATGCAATCTACCATGCGGGCCGTGACTCCGGCATCAAGCCAATTATGGGCCACAGTAACGCCATTGGCTATGGCCCCCAACATCAGGGTACGGTGGGAAATGGATTTGTCACCGGGGAGGGTGGCGCTACCATGAAGGTTTTGGGAGGGCCGAACAGAGAGTCTCAATTTATGTACTTTCTAATTTCAATCATCAAACGGCTAAGCGAGTAATTATTGAAACAACAATCTTCGCTGTTCCGCTGCCGGTTCCATCAACGCTCGCAAGGCCTCTTCGTCTCCGGCAGCCAGGGCTTGAGCAAATTTATCAAGCTGCGAGCGAGCTTCGGTTATCATCTGGCCTACGGCCTGCTGATTGGTTAGTAAAATATCAAGCATCATTGTTACGTCAGAAGCGGCCACCCGCGAGGTATCCCTGAAACCGGAGGCCGCAATGTCCCACACAACCGGGTTATCTTGAGCGACGCTTTTGGCCGCTAACACAAGCACGGCGGCCAGGGTGTAGGGCAAGTGGCTGACGGCGGCTAACACCCTGTCGTGCGGTTCGGCAGCCAGGATGTAAGTTTTGGAGCCGATAGCTTCAGCCATTGCCTTAACTGCCTGGGTAGCTTCCGGGGCGGTTCGCTCCAAGGGGGTTAAAATCCAGGCCGCGTCCTCAAAGAGTGTAGTTTCGGCGGCGGCCATCCCGGCCTGCTCTTTGCCGCACACAGGATGAGAACCGACCGGCTGGATTTCTTTTGGCAGCGCGGCCATAGCCTGCACAATCTCTTGCTTGGTGCTGCCCATATCGGTGATGATAGCGCCGGGTTTGTAAAAATCGACCAGTTCCTCAAGCTGCCTGACAAGGGTCCGAATGGGAGTTGCCAATACTACAATATCGGCTTTACGCAAGGCCACGCCAGGGTCGGTGACAGCGTAATCAACCACGCCTAGCGATTGGGCCTGGTGAATAGCCTCGTTGCGCCGGACCAGTCCTACCACTTCACGACAAACCTGTCGCTCTTTTAGCGCCAGCCCCAACGATCCGCCCATCAGGCCCAAGCCAACAATAGCTACACGAGCATCCTTTAAGGTAAATTCAGGGTCGAAGATGTCCCTCCTCTAAAATGATGAAGTATGAATGATGAATGATGAATTTTTATCTTGGCGGTACGCCAAAGGCTCATGACGACTCCTTTAGAGCGTGGCAATTGATAAATTAGATTGACCGCTCAACGGCCTGGGCTACGCGCCTGACCTCCGTCATCAGTTCCATAAAACGGTGAGGTTTGAGCGATTGCTCGCCGTCGCTCACGGCTTCGGCAGGGTTGGGGTGAACTTCGATGATGAGGCCATCGGCGCCGGCGGCAACGGCGGCTTTGCTGGCCGCTTTCACCAGTGTCCATTTGCCGGTGGCGTGGCTGGGATCAATGACGACCGGCAAGTGGGTCAACTCTTTTAAAACCGGCACAGCGTTGATGTCCAGCGTGTTGCGCGTGTATTTTTCAAAGGTACGGATGCCGCGCTCGCACAAGATAACTTTGTGGTTGCCGTTAGACATGATGTACTCGGCGCTCATTAATAATTCTTCAATCGTACTCATCATACCACGTTTTAGCAAAACAGGCATATTGGTTTTACCTACGGCATTGAGCAGGGCGTAATTCTGCATATTGCGCGTTCCAATTTGCAGCACGTTGGCATATTTGGCAATCAAATCAACTTGTTCGGGAGCCATCACTTCGGTCACTATATGCAGGCCGGTTTCCTCGCGGGCTGCGGCCAAAATCTTTAAGCCTTCTTCGCCCATACCCTGAAAACTGTAAGGCGAAGTGCGCGGCTTAAACGCGCCGCCCCGCAGGAGGTGAGCGCCGGCCTCTTTTACCGCTCTGGCGGTTTCCATCACCTGTTCCATACTCTCAACGGAGCAGGGACCGGCCATCACAATAACTTTATTGCCACCCATAATATGACCGTTGATAGGAATTCTGGTATCCTCCGGCTGAAAATCCCGGCTGGCCAACTTAAAGGGCCGCAGCACCGGCACTACCCGGTCAACGCCATCCATTCGGTTGAGCGCCCCTCTCTCCAGCTTACGCTCATCGCCGATTATGCCAATAATGGTTCGCTCCTCCCCTTGTGAAAGATGCACTTTAAGCCCCTCCTTTTTTACGCGAGTAATTACCGCATCAATATTACTTTCGCTGGCTTTCATTTTCATTATGACTATCATTTTTGCTCCTTTTATTAGTATCTTAGCAATTGAAACTTTGCTTTTTGGGTAAGAAAATTTTGTACAACCGGGGAGTAGGCAGTAGGCAGTAAGGAGTAAGGATTTTTCCATACTTCCTACTCCATACTTCCTACTCCCGTACTCTGTTTGGTTCCGGCTTGGAAATGAAATGTCCTTGTCCGGGTTAGGTTTAACCCCTGAATTTTTTAGACAAAATAAAAAGGGCGCAACCGCTAAGTGGTCGCGCCCTGTATGGCTTAAAGTTAAAGTTACATCAATATCCGGTCAGAACGCGCCAATCCTCCACCAAAAATAATAGCCCCAAAAATAAAAAACGCCCGCAGAAAAAACAGCGAGCGCAGCAAACCAAACATTACCCGTATCAGCATTATGAGTTTGTTGGGCAACTTTGACCTGTGTTTGGTTTTTGATAAGTTGGCGCAATCGTTCCGACATCAAAAATGTCCTTAAAAATATTCGAAGGCATCATATCACACAAAGGGTGCGATGTCAATTCCAAATTTCAACGCAATGCTTCTCTTAACTCCGTGGCTAACACCCGCACATTCTCCATCGACTCTGCGGCCTGCTTAACCAGGGCGCTGCCGACAATCACTCCATCGGCCAGTTTGGCCACAGCGCGGGCTTGCTCGCCGGCGCCGATGCCAAAACCGACGGCTAACGGCGTATCGGTTTGCTCCCGGACGCGAGCCACAAAATCGCTTAAGCCGGAAGAGAGCGTGTTGCGAGCGCCGGTTACGCCGGTCAGCGAAACCAGGTAGATAAACCCCTGCGCTTTCTTGGCGACCTGTTTAATGCGTTCCGGGGTGCTGGTCGGGGCCAGCAGAAATACCAGAGCCAGGCCGTGAGCGATGCAGGCCGACTCCAACTCTCCGGCTTCTTCCGGGGGCAAGTCGGGTACAATCAGCCCATCAACGCCCGCTGCGGCGGCGTCGGCCACAAATTGCTCCAGACCGTAGGCCAGCATCGGGTTGACGTAGCCCATCAACAGGGCCGGGGTGTCGATGCCCTGTTGGCGCAGTTCACGGGTCATAGCCAGGCAATCCTTAAGCGTTGTGCCGTTCTCTAGCGATTTCTGGGTGGCGGCTTGAATAGTTGGGCCATCGGCCAGCGGGTCGGAAAAGGGAATGCCCAACTCCAGCAAATCTGCTCCGGCCTGGACCAGGATTTGCACGGTCTCCAGACTGGCCTGCCGGGTGGGATAGCCCAACACGGTGTAGGGCATAAAGGCGGGGCGATCTTTGGAAAAGGCGTTTCTAATGCGCTCTGTGCCTGTCATTTAATCCTCACTTCCTCAACCCCATATTTTTCTGGGCCACTTGCAGCCGATGCTCGGCAATTGGGCGCACGCGGTCGGCCCCTTCTTTAAGCGCTTGCTCGATGTAAGCCGGGTCTTCGGCCATTTCGTAGTAGCGCTTCTGGATGGGTTCCAGGGTGGCAATGACCGCCTCGGTCACGCCCTTTTTAAGATTTCCGTAACCTTTGCCGTCAAACTCGGCGATAATCTCTTCCTCGCTGTGGCCGGTGATAGCCTGGTAGATGTTGAGCAAATTGTAAACACCCGGCTGATTTTCCTTGTCAAAGGCAATCTTATTAAGCGAGTCGGTGGTAGCCCGCATAATTGATTTGCGCAGCACATCGGGCGGGTCTAGCAAGTGCAGGGCGTGGCCTTGTTTATCGCCACTCTTGCTCATTTTGGCGGTCGGGTCGTCCATCCCCTTGATTCGCGCCCCGGCCTTGGGAATCAGCACTTCCGGCAGCACAAAGGTTTCGCCGTAGAGGTGGTTAAAGCGTTGGGCAATATCGCGGGTTAGTTCGACATGCTGCCTTTGGTCTTCGCCGACCGGCACGTAATGGGTGTCGTACAGGATGATATCGGCGGCCATCAACACCGGGTAATCAACCAGGCCGGTGCCGACGCTCTCCTGTTTGGCGGCTTTATCTTTGTATTGGGTCATTCGCTCCAGCCAGCCGATGGGCGTGACACAGTTGAGCAGCCAGGTTAGCTCAGAGTGGGCCGCGATGTGGCTTTGAGCAAAGATAGCGCAATGCTCCCGGCTTAAACCGGCAGCCAGGTAGAGTAGGGTCACTTCCCGGGTTTTTTGGTACAGCACTGCCGGGTCCTGGGGCGTGGTCAGGGCATGCAGGTCGACAATGCAAAAGACGTTTTCATATTTATGTTGCTCCGCGACCCAGTTTTTGAGCGCCCCCAGGTAGTTGCCAATGTGCAAGTTGCCGGAGGGCTGGATGCCGGAGAAGACTCGTTTTTTCTGATTGTTATTCATAGTTGAGATAACTCCTTTTTGATGGTGCGTAAGGGTAATGCGTAATGCGTAATGCGCAAATTTTTCTCATTAGAGATGATTCGATAGTTGTTTGGAGCGTTTTATTCCACCGGACGAAAGACGATGGACTAACGACAAAAACCCTGTGCTATCGTTTCACTCGTCCGCCGTCGTTTGTCATTCGTCTTTTTTACGGCTATGTTGAATTACCGAATCCTCTCCATTACGCATTACTCGTTACGCATTACGTTTTATGTCCCGTTTCCTTTAACTTTTGAACCCCTGTCTCTACGACACGCCTGTCCCCAACTCCCTCATAATCGTGTCCAAATCCTTGTCGCCACGGCCAGAGAGGTTGACGATGATGATGCTGTCTTTGGGCATAGCAGGCGCGCGTTTGACAACTTCGGCCACGGCGTGGGCCGACTCCAGCGCGGGGATGATTCCTTCCATCTCGCTGAGAATTTTGACCCCGGCCAGGGCCTCGTCGTCAGTGGCGTAAGTATACCCCGCTCGTTCCTGATCGCGCAACCAGGCGTGCTCAGGCCCAACCGAGGGATAATCCAACCCCGCGCTGATGGAGTGGGTTTCGGCAATCTGGCCGTCGGGCGTTTGCAGCACGTAAGACTTAGTGCCATGTAGCACGCCTAATTTAGCCTCCACCCCGGTTTCTCCGTTGGCCGGAGGGGGCGCAAAACGCGCGGCGTGCCTGCCGCTTTGGATACCGCTACCCCCGGCTTCCACGCCCAGCATCTCGACCCCCTGATCCTCGATAAAGGAGTGGAACAGCCCAATAGCATTGGAGCCGCCCCCCACGCAGGCAATCAGCAAATCGGGCAGGCGCCCCTCAGCCTCCAAAATCTGGGCGCGAGCCTCGCGGCCAATCACGCTCTGAAAATCGCGGACCATCGTGGGATAGGGATGCGGTCCCAGTACGGAGCCGAGCAGGTAGTGGGTGGTCTCGACATTTGTGACCCAATCCCGAATGGCCTCGTTAATGGCGTCTTTGAGCGTCCGGCTGCCGCTACTGACCGGACGAACCTCCGTTCCGGCCAACTGCATACGGAAAACGTTGGGCCGCTGGCGGGCGATATCCACGTCGCCCATATAAACAATACACTCCAGCCCCAGCAAAGCGCAGGCCGTCGCACTGCCGACGCCGTGCTGCCCCGCGCCGGTTTCGGCCACAATGCGCTGCTTGCCCATACGTTGGGCCAGCAACGCTTGTCCCAGGGCGTTATTGATTTTATGCGCCCCGGTATGGGCCAAATCTTCCCGCTTGATATAAATCTTAGCCCCACCGAGGTGTTTGGTCAGTCGCCCGGCGTAGGTGAGCGGGGTGGGTCGCCCCACGTAGGTTTTAAGCAGATGCTCAAATCTGGCCTGAAAATCCAGGTCGGCTTTGGCGGTTTCGTAAGCTTCTTCCAGTTCCGCCAGCGCAGGCATCAGTGTTTCCGGCACAAATTGGCCGCCGTAGGGACCGAATTTTCCTTTGATTGTTGGTAATGTCGCGGTCATAAATTTTCTCCCGAGGGTAACGAGTATGCGTAACCTTTATCATTACGCATTACGCACCGCCTCCACAAACCCCCTCACCTTCCCGTGGTCCTTCCGCCCCTTCTCCGCCTCGACCCCGCTACTCACATCGACCCCCCACGGCCTCACCGCCTCGATAGCCTCCGCCACGTTCTCCGGCGACAGGCTTCCCGCCAGCATAATCGGATACCGCCGGGCGATATCAGCTGCCATTGTCCAATCGGCGACATGGCCGGTTCCGCCGTAGAGAGTGGGGTGGTAGGCGTCGAGGAGGAAGCAAGGGGGATTTTGGATTTTGGATTTTGGATTTTGGATTGTTAATTGCTCATTGATAATTGATAACTGATATTTCTGGATGAGCGTATTGGCTTCCTCCGGCGATATTGGGCGAAGGGCTTTGTAGGCCCGACCATTGAAGTGGGCCACAAACTCCGGCGACTCCTCGCCGTGCAGTTGAGCCGCATCGAGATGGCAGAAATCGAGAATTCGCTTAACTTCCGGTAGTGGCGTGTTGACAAAAACCCCGACGAATGTGGGGCGAGAATTGTGAATTGTGAATTGTGAATTGTGAATTATTAATTGCTCATTGATAATTGATTTTACTGCTTCCGGCGACACATAACGCGGGCTTGGCTCATAAAAGATAAAGCCCAACAAATCCGCTCCGGCCTCAATGACGACGCGGGCGTCTTCTAAATTGGTGATGCCGCAAATCTTTACCTTTGTCATCAATAATCCTTTTTATCCGCAACAATACAATCCTTTGATTGGCTTTTTGTTGTCGGCCAAAGTATACTACAAAAGCCTTGTTTAACAATCTGTTTCAGATTGAAACTGGCCTCCGGCGGGGCGCGCGGCGCGGAAGAATTAACGGCCATCCTTAACCAGGTCTTTGAAGCCCTCATCACGGCCGCCGAGTCGCACGGAGGGCGCGTGGTAAAATTTGGCGGCGACGCCCTGAGTCTTATCTGGCCCTGCCAGCCGGAAGAGTTGACCGAAGCCGTTTGGCGGGCTGTGGAGGCCGCTTTTGCCATGCAAGCCGTTATGGCCCGTTTTGCCACCGTCGCCACCAGTTGGGCGAAACCGGCAACTACGTTGCCAGCCTGGCCGCCAAAGGCGAAGCCAGCCTGGCCAATGACGAGTTAGAAACGGCTGGCCAATGCCTGCAAGAGGCCATAGAACATCTCCGGCAAAACTCCGGCAGCGGTGAATACCCCACTCAAAACATTTGGTGGACCTACGCCCAAATCTGCCGCGCCCTCGGCCAAACCCAAGAAGCCGAACAAGCCTTACGCCAGGCTCACCAACTGGTCAACGCCAAAGCCGACTAGCAATTCCCGTTTTGGAAACTGTGCCACCGATAATCACTCAGTCGGACTGATTTTTGCCGGCGTAAGAGCAGAATTGGCAGAATTAACGAATCAAAATTCTATCATTCTGGAAATTCTGCTCTGAAATGCCCACAATTG
>JAJRVO010000471.1 GCA_024277275.1 Chloroflexota bacterium | reverse complement strand
TTTGGAATGGTACTTCAATGACATATTGGCTCTCCTGGCCTGATTTTGGTGACCTTATTGTGTCACTTTTTCCGGATTATGTCATTTTTTGGTGGGTGAGAGGGCGATTGGTTGACATAAGAATGGCAAACAGTATCATACTATAATGCGATAAAACGCAATCAAAAAGAACACGGATTTCCCGGATAAACAAATCAGGTCGGAATTTGTAAACCGGCCATTAAAACCCATTCATCCGAGCCATCTGTGTTCTAACATTTTCATATGCAACGCAAATCCTGCAAGGTAACTTTGTAATGTGTAAAATCCAAAACTCGAAACCTGCAATCTGCAACGGACTTGTCAGGCCCAGAACGCTTTCTTTATGTCTGCCGGGCTGGCAAATTGGTCTACCGATCCTTCGTATTTGTTGCGACCCAGTTCCAACACGTAAACGTAGTCGGCAATTTTAAGGGCCTGACGGATTTCCTGGTCGACCAACAGAATGGTGATGCCTGATTCCGTCAAGTCTACCAGCATTTGGTAAACCTCCTCCGAGAGCAACTTGGCTAAACCGGCGGTTGGCTCATCAACCAGCATTACTTTTGGGTCGGTCATCAGGGTGCGGCCTACCTCAATCATACGCTGCTGGCCGCCGGATAGTTTGCCGGCCATTGATTTACGACGTTCTTTTAGCACGGGAAAGCGGGTATAAATTTCTTCTATTTTACGTTTGATGCGGGCTTTGTCTCTTCTAAAGGTGTAAGCGCCCATTTCCAGGTTTTCTTCAATGCTCATCCAGCGGAAGATGCCGGGATGCTGCGGTATATAGGCTAACCCCAGGCTAATTAGCTCGTAGGTGGGAACGCCGGTTACATCTTGCCCTTCTAGTAATACTTGCCCCTGGTTGGGCATTAAAAAGCCGTAAATTGCTTTGAGCAATGTTGATTTACCAACGCCATTGGCTCCCAGAACAGTGGTTATTTTTGCCCGTTGAACATTAAGGTCAAGTCCCTGTAAAATATTTAGGTCTTCATAGTAGCCTACAAACAGGTCTTTAACTTTTAAGGCAACAGAGGCAGGGTCTATAGCGCTGCTGTCTGAACCCAGAGTTTGCGCTTGTGATGTTGTCTGGACAGTCATCCTTTATATCTCTCCTTCTTCTACCATGTGGTAAACATCAACCACAGGCACATCTTCTTCATCTTCTTCGCCAAGATATGCTTCTATTACGACCGGATCGTGACGCACTTCTTCAGGAGTGCCGTCGGCAATCAGGCTGCCAAAATCGAGTACCAGCAAACGTTTGCTCAGAGCAAAAATGGTATCCATATCGTGGCTGATAAGAATAAAGGCTTTGCCCTGAGCATTGACGGTGTTGATATACTCATAAATTTTCTCCATTAATTTAGGATGTACCCCGGCAAACGGCTCATCTAAAATGATAATCTGCGGGTCGAGCATGAGTAAGCGGCCCAGTTCTAATAACTTTTGCTGCCCGCCGGATAGGCTGCGGGCATAATCATTGGCCTGGTGTTCAAACGTTAAAAAATCTAAAACTTCCCAGGCTTTTTTTCCTACATCTTTGCGGTTGGCCGTGGTGTGTAGGGCCATACCGGGCACCAACATATTTTCCAACACGGTCATCCGTCGAAAGGAGCGGGTAACCTGAAAGGTGCGCCCCAGCCCTACCCGGGCAATTTGGTAGGGTTTGTTGCCATCAATACGCTGCCCGTTGAGGTAGATAGTGCCGCTAGAAGGAACCATAGCGCCATTGAGCAAATTGGTTACTGTGGTTTTACCGGCTCCGTTGGGGCCAATCATCCCAATTAATTCCGGCCCGTGGATTTCAAACGAAACGTTGTTAACCGCTCGTAATCCGCCAAAATCTTTAGTAAGATTGTTTACTTGCAAATGAATTTCGCTCATGAACCTGCCTCTGCTTCTGTTATTGTTCCGGCGGCGTCTCGTTTAGCCACTGTTTCGGCCAGGTGGCCGGCTCGTGAGACGCGCTGGATGATGGGATAAAGGAGTCCGTTTTGATAAAAGCGCAAGGTCAACATTAAGGCCAAGCCAAAGATCACCAATCGCCAGTCGCTCATATCAATTTGATCGGGCAACAATGAGCCGGAAATATCGTAATAAGCATTAGAAATACCTGTGGTAATAGGAGCTACCGTCACTATAGAAATGCCCAGACCCACAATGGCTGAACCAACGCTAAGCATTGTTTTGTGTATGTTTTTAAGCACAGTACCCGACCGTTTAGCTGCGTATATGCCCAACTGGTATAAGATAAGGCCAAAAATAAGGGTTAAGGCTATCGTCATCACCGAGGTGGTGGCAAAGTTTGTTTTTAAATATTCCAACGTTACAAAGATTACTATTGCTCCAATGGCCGAGGCAACCAGGCTTTCAAGACCCCCCAGCACAGCCATAGTAATGACAAGGCTCATCCACAAAATAATCATATCGTTGGGGGAGATAATAGTAATGTAGTGAGCGCGTACGCCGCTTACCAGGCCCACAACCATACTGGTAATGGCAAAGACCAATACTTTGTAGCGGATAACGTTAACCCCCATTGCCGCTGCCGCTTCTTCATCTTCGCGGATGGCCCGCAAAAAGAGGCCAAAGCGAGTGTTGGCCAGCCAGGACATAAAAGCAATTAAAATCAACATCAGGCCAAACATAATAAAATAGGGCGGGATTTTATCGACGCTATCAAAGGAGTAAAAGCCAAGGTCAAGTCCATTGGGAAGAAGGGGGTCCATTTGCAGGCCGTTTCCGCCACCGGTGTAATATATCTCGGCGTTGGTGACAAAGCGCATAATTTCGGCAAAGGCAATGGTAAAGAGGGCCAGGTAGGTGCTGCGCAGGCGCAATACCAACAGGCCGACAATTAAGCCAAATATTCCGGCAACCATTGTGCCGGCTATAATCCCGGTTAGGGGGCCTGTACCCCAAAACTTGCCCATCATGCCGGTGGTATAACCTGCCAGCCCGGCAAAAGCCATATGAGCAAAAGAGAACTGACCGGCATACCCCATTAACAGCGACCAGCTTGAGGCTAACACAGCGTAATAAAAACTTATAATTAACACATGCATTGTGTAATTGTTGACCAGGCCAGGCGGTAGAAATGGGAATATATCATAAGCAAAAGGAATCAGGGCTAAAAAAATAATGCCCAGACTACCTGCAATCCAGAGTATAGTTTTTCCTTTCATTACAACTCTCTCCCAAATAATCCTGTTGGTTTAAGCAGCAGTACAATGGCAAAGATAATTAATCCAAAGACCGGCTGGTAAGCCAACGCCCGGCCGCTATCGGGAAAACACCCCACGCCTACAGCCTCAACCACGCCGATAACTAAACCGCCCACCATGGCCCCAACCAGCGATCCCATTCCGCCCAAAACAATCACCACAAATGAACGGGCCGAAGCTATAGCCCCCACATTGGGGGCCCAGGTAAAGACCTGTACCAGGGCCGCGCCGGATATTCCGGCCAGCATAGCCCCCAGGCCAAAAGCCAGCGTATTTACATTTAGGGGGTTAATCCCTACTACGGCCGCAGCCTGTTTATCCTGGCTTACAGAGCGTAAAGCCTTGCCGGGCCATGTATAGTTTAAAAACCAATATAAAATGCCCAAAACAGCCAGACCAATCATAAAGCCAATAACCCGGGTAGGCGGCATCCCCGTTACATCTTGAAGCCACTTTACAATACCAATAGGAAGGATGGCTGAGGCTTTGCGAGGGTTGGTTCCCAGAGTGGCCTGGACCGAATATTCTAAAAAGAAAGCCAGGCCAAAGGTAAGTAAAATGGCGTACTCGCCGGGGCGTTCTACTTTGCCTTGATGCATTGGCCTGAGTAAAGCGCGTTCAAAAATTATGCCAATTAAAAACGTTACCAGACCGGTTGCCAGCAGCCCTACTACCGGGTTTAAGCCGGCTCCAAATTTACCGTCAACTACATAAAATAGAACATAGCCCCCAATCATATAAAATTGCCCGTGGGCAAAGCTGACAATCCCCAGAATGGAAAAAATCAGGGTCAAGCCCAGGGCAATCAGGCCATAAAGCACGCCAACCAATACTCCGTTGCTCACCTGGCTAAAAAGGTAACTGCCTTTTCCCTCGGCCACACACAAATTAGAGGGGTGATAGACGGCAAAGGCCCAATATAATAGGGCAAAGGTAAAAATAGAGGGCAGCACGCTAAAAATTAAGATAGAGGGCAGCGAACTCCAACGCCAGGGAAAGTTTAACTCAGGGGTTTTGTACCACAGGTAAGCGGGGAGTATCGGGCCGGTCCCTGCTCCGGCAATGGCTCCATATAGGGTGGCGGATGAGGCGTCGAGGTCTTTTTTACGATAAACCCGAGGCGTGATCACCCCCCCCACTACAGCCCAAAAAACAACCCATAAAAAAATTATAGCTGCCGGGCCAGAATTAAATTCTTGTAATAGCGGGCTTGCATGCATAAAGTGTTTTCCCCCTTGCTTATTTTTGGGTGGTCCCAAAATTTAAATTGTCCCAAAATCTGTTGCAGAATCGACAGTGATGCGTGATAAAACCTGTTTCACGCATCACGCATCACGCGTCACGCTAGTTGGGATAATTATTTTTTTTGGAATTGCCTTATTTCTGTTCTCTTTAAATTTAGGATGATAGGGGCAAGGCAAATCGAATTGATGTAATTGAAGCAAAAAAGATGCACTCCGGCTTGCCTTGCCTCTACTTTTTAGTAGATGTTTTGCCAAAATAAAAAATATCAGGCAGCCTCAACACGCAAGGTTAAGGCTGCCTGATATTATTGGTGATAATTATTGACCGGGGAAGATCATTTCGCCGGTTTTATACGTGTCGGGGAAAACAACTGTTAAATCAGCAGCGCTCTCGCCCGTTTCCTGGAACTGAACTATAGTTACAGCCGGATTCATAAATTGGTGCCAGGCGCTGGCCGGCATCCCCTCGGGTACAGGATTGCTACTGCCGTACTCAAAGGTAATGTTGCCCAGCGCTCCATTATAGTCAATGGCTTCCAGAGCGGCAATGATAGCATCCGGATCGGTAGAACCGGCTTCGTTGATGGCCTGTGCCATCATTTTTAGCGAGTCATACGCTTCCATCGCATAGGATTCCGGGCGGGGACGGCTTGTGTTGGCAACATACTTTTCAGCAAATGCTTTGGTGGCGTCGGTCCAGAGCGCGGTGGGTAAGCCAATGGCGTGATAAAGGCACAGGCGGCCACTGGGTACCGCAGCCCAGAAAGAATCGCTATCTGAGGCGGCCTGGTTACAAACTATAATCACATCTTCCGGGCCAAGTCCTTGCTCAGCCGTTTGTTGCTCATAGTTAAAGCCGGTTTCGCCGGTTAGCAGCACCAAAATAACATCGGGTGTGTTGCCGGCTTTCATTCGCTCAATGACCGGAGCAAAATCCAGTGTCCCAATATCGGCAAAGAAAGTTTCAGATTCAATGCCAAGCGCATTAAATTTCTCGGTGGTGATTTCTGCCGCGGGAATACCATAGCCGGTGTTTTCTGTCATAATGGCCACAAAACTGGGATTCAGGGTAGCAATAAAATCAACATCAACATCGGCAACATCATAAGAACGCGGCGCAATGCGGAACACTTCTGCATAGCCGGACCCGGTAATATCATCATTCCAGGTTTCGGCAAACACAGTAGGCATGTGGTTATCGTGGGCTACTTCTTTGGCAGCCAAACCTACGGCGCTGTGATAAGCGCCCACTACACCTACAACGCCCTCCTGATTAATCAGGCGCTCCATAGCGGTAGCGCCGCGCTCCGGCAAACCTTCGCTATCAAGCAAAATCATCTCAACCTGCTGACCGAGCACGCCACCCTCTGCATTCACTTCTTCTAATGCAATTTCAAGCGCTGCTTTCATAGCCGTGCCGCCTGTTACCGAACCGGGTGCAGACAATGGCACAAGAGCGCCAATTTTTATTGTGCCGGACCCAATGCTCTCGGCAGAGCCGGCAAAGTAAGCCTCTGCTTCTTCCGGGGTGGGGATGTAAATTTTCGCCCCTACCTCAATTACGTCAGAATTGGTAATTTTAGCGTAGCTGCTATCTTCGGCATTCTTTTGGTTAGTGTAATTGGTGATAGCCGGATAGGCCAACACGTCGCCCAGGAATTTATCGGCTAATTTTGACAGCCAGTCATCGGCCTGAACGGTGTAATCTTGACCCTGATACAACGGGGCGGCGCTAGATGCAGCAGGCACAACCAATATCAAGGCAATCATCAACAAAATAAAATACTTCTTCACAGTTTTCGTCCTCCTTGGATTTTAGAAAGTAGAATTTAGATATTGAAAAATTAGAAAATCTATCGGACTTGTTTCTATAGCCTCCCTCCTTTCTACATATGTGATGCGGGCAACCAAAGGTTGCCTGGAGTAATGCGTGATACGTGATAATTTGTAAAGTAAAATCGTCACGTATCACGCATCACTAGTAGGGATGATTTTTTTGCCTCCCCTTATAGTATTACCCCACAAGATTTGCGCTGTCCGCGAGAATCTTTGTTCATTGCTCATTGTTCATTGTTCATTTGCGGCTTGCCGCGCTATGGTTCACTGTTACGCATCACGTTTTGTACTATACTGCCAACGGCCATAAAGTAACATTTTTATGGGACACAGATGAACACAGATTTCACAGATTTTTGTTTAGTTTTTTACCATAATCTGTGTTTATCTGCGAAAATCTGTGTCCTATTCTCTGGCTTTCAGAATGT
>JAJRVO010000470.1 GCA_024277275.1 Chloroflexota bacterium | reverse complement strand
TTTGTCGTTCGCCCATCGTCTTTCGTCCGATTGACTAAACGCTTTAAGCAATTACCAAATCATCTCTATTGACTTATACCTTAAGTTTAAACAGAGCGCGTGAAAATCCAGTGAACCTTTGATGATGATTTTTTCATAATAAATCTCAATCATCGTCATCGTCGTGGTCGCGGTCATCGTCGTCGTGAGTGTCGTCGCTATGATCATTGCCGGAGGAGCGGTCTTGATTGTCATCGGAACCGCTTGTTAGATTACTTTCGCTAACGGATAGTATGGGGGTCTGGCTTTGACGATTGGCAAGTTCGTTGTAAGCGGCTTGTAATTGGCTGTTGGCCGTTGCCAATTCTTGTTGAACTTGTTCTACCTGGGCCACAAGTTTAGCCAGCTCGGTTTGATAATCGGTTTCATCTTCTTGAATACTTTGTTGGAGTTGAATAATTCTCTTTTGGGAAGATTGGATATCGGTCTGGGTTTGTTCAACTTGAGTCTGGAGGTTAGACAGTTGAAACCCAAGTTGGGTTGCCTGCGCCTGGGCCGCGCGATTGAATTCATCCAGAGTTTGCCGGGTCTGAGTAATTTGAGCTTGCACGGTCAGCAGCCGTTCTTGACCGGCGGTTTCAATTTCTCCCAAGCGATTTTGGAGTTGAATTGCTTGCGCCGTAGCTTCAATATCTATTTTGGGATTCAGCACGTTAACCTGGCCGGCCTGTATTGAGGCCACAAAGAATAAGCTTATCAGGCTCAGGGTAAATGCGGCTAAAAAAATAGCATTTAAATTTGAACTGCGTTTCATTGAAATCCCCCTGGTTTTTAGCGATTCTGTAGCTGAGCGTTGGTCTCAACCAATTTAGATTGGGTTTCTTTAAGTTGGGCCAATTGCTCATTATATTGGGCGCGAGTTTGCTGAAGTTGTTGTTGAGAGGCGGTTGCTTTTTCGGTTTGGGTGGTTTCTAGCCGTGTTATTTCTGATTTCAGGGTTTGTTGTTTCAGTTGCATGGCGTCAAGTTGGTTTTGAGCGGCTATAATTTGAGCGTTCAAGGTTTCGGTTTGGGTTTGATAAATTATCTGCTGCTCTTGCAGAGTTTGGGTTAGCTCGTCAAGTTCAGCTTGATAGATTGCCTCTTGTTCGGCCAAACTGGTTTTAAGGCGGGTAATATCCTGGTGAGTGGAGATAATAAGGGGGGGCTGGGGCGACTCTTCGCCTGACCAAAAAACAAAGAGACCTGCCAAAAACAAAATAGAGAGCGCTGCGCTCCCTATCAACAATACGCTAAGGTTTTTCATAAGACGCACCTGTTTCAAAATTTTTTATAGAGATGATTCGGTAATTAATCCGGCCGTTTTAGCCAACTGGACGAACGACGATAGACGAACGACAAAAACCCTGTGCTATCGTTTCATTCGTCCTCCGTCGTTCGTCCTTTTTTACGGCTACGTTGAATTACCGAATCCTCTCTTATACTTTAATTATGGGGCATGAAAATTTAGTGAATGGTTTATGAGGATTTTTTCATAAACTGCTGCGGGGAGATTACTTTTTAGAAGGCGCTTCAAGAGGCAGCCAAACGGTAAAGGTGGTGCCCTGGCCTACCTGGCTGTTTACTTCAATGTGTCCGCCGTGAACTTGGGCCAGCCATTGGACAATTGAGAGGCCCAGTCCGGCGCCGCTGCCGCTTGTGTTTTCGATGTTGCGCGACCGCGCTTTGTCGGCTCGATAAAAGCGATCAAAAATATGGGGCAGATGTTTATGGGGGATTCCGGGGCCGGTATCGGCAATGGTCACGCAAGCGTGGGCTACGCTTGCGTGGCTGTTTTGAATGGTGGCTGTGATGGTGACAGCATCGCCGGAGTTAGAGTATTTGATGGCGTTGTCAATCAGGTTGATAAAAAGGCGAGCCAGTTTGGCCGGGTCGGCTTTAATAGGCAAAACGTCTGGGGTGTCGAGATTGAGGGCGACATTTTTTTTGATGGCCTGGGGCATTAAATTGGCGACTTCGTTAGTTAACAACCCGGCCAGGTTAAGGTCTTGCAGTTGCAACGGGTATTGGTTATTGTCTGCCCGGGCCAGCAAAAATAACTCCTCAACCAGAGCGGTCAAACGGTCAGTGGTTTGGTTGACCATTTCCAGCGTTTCTCGATATACCTCCGCGCTGCGGGGTCGGTTGAGAGTTACTTCCACATCGCCCTTAAGAATGGTCAGCGGCGTGCGCATCTCGTGTGAGGCGTCGGCAATAAAGCGTTTTTGTCGCTCAAATGCATCTTCCAGGCGAGCCAGCATTTGGTCAAAAGTGGCTGCTAACCGACCCACTTCGTCATTGGGCAACTTTAGGTTGAGCCGCTGATGCAAATCGTCGGCGCTGATTTGTTGGGCGGTACGGGTAATGCGGTCAATGGGGGCCAGCGCGTTGGCTGCTAAAAACCAACCACCGGCGCTGGCGGCCAGCAAAGTAAAGGGCACGCCCAAAGCCAGCAGAAATACAAGCTGCCGCTGAACTTCTTGAAGATGCTGGTAGCTTTCGGCCACTTGCACAATGCCTGCTCCTTGTCGCTCAAAGATAAAAGGCACAGTATAAAGCCTTATGGCAGTGCCACTGGCCAATGTGGCGTACTCTACCTGAACCTGATCGGTTTTAGTTGGGGCCGAATCAAACGAGGCGCCGTCAAAATAGCCGGGGTCAATTATAGGTTGACCTTCGGCATCCAATATTCGCCAAAAGACACCTTCTTCCGGGATATATTCTGCCTCTATTTCAACTTCACCGGACTTTTTATCATGCTCTTCGTCTTCGCTATGGTCATCTACCCCTTCAAATTTAATGCCGCCGATAACCTGTCCGGCTTCGCGCTGCAAGTGAGTATCTATAGATTCTAAAAGACTACGAGTGAGGCCAATATAAACAGCTACGCTAAATATTGCCAGGATAAAGAAGAGAATGGCGGTATACCACAGGGTCAGGCGTAAGCGAATATTCATTCCGGATCGTCTATTTTGTATCCCACACCGCGTACTGTATGAATCAGGGATGGGTCGCCGGAAACTTCTAGTTTTTGACGCAGGTGACGCACGTAAACATCAACCACGTTAGATGCGCCGTAGTAGTCATAACCCCAAATTGCTTCCCGGATGAGCGTCCGGCTTAGCGGGCGACGAGGATGGCGCAAAAAATACTCCAGTAAGGCATACTCTTTAGCCGTTAGCTCAATCTTGCGCCCGCCTCGTTTGGCCCGGTGGGTAATGGTATCTAGTTCCAGGTTGGCTAATTTTAAAACCGTATCAGGCGTTGCTGAAGCAGAGGTTCGCCGGGTAAGCGCCCGGATACGGGCTAATAGTTCTTTAAAGGCAAAAGGCTTGGAGAGATAATCATCGGCGCCGGCATCCAGGCCGGTTACCCGGTCATCCACCTCGTCGCGGGCGGTAAGCATAAGAACGGGCGTGGTCACGCCTCGCTGGCGCAGGATGCGACATACCTCAAAGCCGGTTAAGCCGGGTAACATTACATCCAGCATAATTAAATCGTATGTGGCTCCGGCCACCCAATCAAAAACTGAAGGGCCATCGGTAACAACGTCTACGGCATAACTTTCTTCTTCCAGCCCTTGTTTCAGGAATCGGGCAATCCGTTTTTCGTCTTCAACTACTAATATGCGCATAAATAACCTTACCGATTTTGGATTTTGGATTACTTTACCGTCAGGGTAAAGGCTTGCAACATCTCGGTTTTGCCTTTAACCTGGAGCGTGCGTAGCGTTACCTCAGTTAACCGTTGAGGCACGCCTGATGGGTTGCCTCCGAGATGAGAATCTCGCCTCTGCCCGCAGATGATTCCAGCCGCTTGGCCGTGTTGGCCGCGTCTCCAATTATATCATATTTACGGGTGCTGTCCGAACCCATCAAACCCTCAATGACCTCACCGGTGTGCAGGCCAATGCCAACGGCCAGATTGTATGGAGTTAGTATTGGGCCAAGCGCTTGTTGTAACTCAAGGGCGGCATCTAAAGCTGACCCGGCCGTTTTGAAGCGAGTCATAATCTCATCGGCGGTAAAGTTGGGTTTGTGCCCCTGATGACGGCTGATGACGGTTTCGGCGGCATTATAAAATTTATTGAGCATTTGGACGGCTTGTTGGGGGTCAACCTGCTCCGACCAGGCCGTGAAGCCGCGCACGTCCATAAAAAGAATGGTTCGCTTGACCCGGCGTAATCGCAGGGCCTCAGGGTCGTCAATGGCGTCGGTAATCAGATCAGAACCAAGACTCCATTCCGAATATTTTTTGAGTTGCCCGGCTAAATAACGCAGAAATTGGGCGTAGTTAATGCGTTGCGCCTCGGCCAGGCCCAATAATACTCCAAAAAGAAGCGCTCCGTAAAAAATAAATTTATGGCCGCTACTTGCCATATAATCTTGCCAGGCGCGCCAGGAAAGTTGCGTTGATATTTCCAGGCCCATCTCAATAATCAGGTACATCGCTGGAAAGAGCAAGATTTTGCTGACATTAAGCAGCAGTGTGGTGACAATTTGCCAGAGGGAAACATCTTTGCTAATAATTTGCAGGGCGCTTAGAGTAGCCATAAGCAGGCTAAATGCTCCAAAAAGCCAGTGATAGGGTTTGGTAAAAAACTCGACCCCTTCTATTGCCATATCAAGGGGGGCATAGAGCATAAAAGCCAGCAAGTTGCCCACAAACCTGCTCTGCCAGGTGTCGGATTTTGTCGTACCCAAAAACCAGGCTTGCACAAAGGCTGCGGCAAATAGTACGTAATGCGCCGGGCCGCTTAAATAATTAATCCACCCATTGGCAGCAATACCCTGAATTGCATCCAGAATGGGAAAAAGGGCGCTGGTACTGACAAACTCGCCAATTATTCTGGTTGCCTGGCTGCCTTGAATACGCTCTTCAAGGGATGAGGCTCGGCTGATTAAAGGTTGCGGTAGTGATAGTTGTGTTGTCATTCCAATATGCTCCTATTAATGCGCTCAAATTACGTTAATAGTGTAGATGTATTTAATGAAGGTCTGGTGAATATTTAATGAAAATATTTTCATCAAACTTTAAAACACAAACACTTCTTATTTTGACAATTAGTAACTACCTAGTACAGCTTGGCGGAAGTCTTTCGGTAGTTACAAGCAGCGCGTTGCTTAGTTTATGGAGTGAAAAAGTGCACTTTTTCACTCCATAAACTACCGAAGGATTTACGCCGCCGTGTACTAGCTGTGCTAAC
>JAJRVO010000469.1 GCA_024277275.1 Chloroflexota bacterium | reverse complement strand
GGGCTGGCCCTCTGCGGCAATGGTTTCTTCCAGAGTTGCGGAAGGCGCATCGACCAGAGGGGGAGGGGGACCGGGATCAGGGGCAGGGTCGGGTGTGGGTTCCGGCGTTGTCGTCGGAGGCGTGACAGGTTCCGGCGTTGTAACCGGGGGTGTGACAGGTTCCGGCGTAGCCGGCGCAACCGCAGTGCGTTGAAAAACAACGTAAAAGGAGTGATGCCCCCAGGTATTGCCGGGGTCTTCGTCGGCATGGTCGCTTCTAAGCACGCCCACTTCCTCGCTGGGCAAGGGGTTATCGGCCGGCCATACAACCGCAACAGCGCCCCGCGTATTGGACCACATAGGGAAGTTAGTGCCGGCTTCATTGGGGGGCTTGTCGACAACGGCATAAAGCGGCGCCGAGGTCCCCTGCTTTAAAACCAGCCGGGAGTTGTTCATTCGCTGGCCGTTTTCATCAATTACGTCGCAGTAGATGTGGTGATTGCCTTTGTTTTCATCGCCGGTTAGGTGATGAATACCAACCACACGCCAATACTGCCGGGCGCCTCTAAAATTGGCTACAGCCTGCACTTGAACGCCATAATTAGCCGCGTCATTAAATGGTTGACCTGCTTGTATTGTTTCTACAAATTGACGGTTGTAACTTGGGACATCTATTGCCACAGCGTATCTCCTTTTCTATATTTTAACTTAAGTTGCTGCCTGTACCGCAAACCGGGGAGTAGGGAGTAAGAAGTAGGGATTAGGGGGAAAACACCCCTACTTCTTACTCCGACGAATGCATTACATTCGCACTTCCTACTGCCAACGTATTTGGCAATAAGCGCCTAATTTTTCCGGCTATTAGCAGACTAGCCAGCAACTTGGGTTATGTTAACTTTTCTCTTCAACAGTAATGTTGATAATAGCATCGCCCGGAGGGACATCAGCGCCGCTTTGCGGATCGCGTGGGGTGATGCTTTCAGCAACGTCCATTCCTTCGATCACCCGGCCAATAATGGTAAAGTTGGGGTTCAGGTTAGGCGTAGGGCTGTACGTGATAAAAAACTGGCTGCCGTTTGTGTTTGGCCCGCTATTAGCCAGCGAGACAAAACCCGGCTCATCAAACGTGCGCGAGGGTGTAACCTCGTCGTCACAGCGGTAGCCCGGAAAGCCAACCCCTGTGCCGGTTGGATCCCCGCCCTGAGCCACAAACCCTTCCAAGACCCGATGGAAGGACCCATCTTTATACCAGTCCTGTTGGGCCAAAAACACAAAGCTGTTGACGTTAACCGGCGCGGTATCGGGATAAAGCTCAATGACAATATCGCCTTTTTCAGTTTCAATGGTAGCCACATATTCTTTTTCAGGGTCAATTACCTGCTCTGGTTGGCTGTACCAGTCGTTGCGCAACATCATCAACCTTAGAAAAGCGTCCAAACCCTGGTAACCATAACCAAAGCTATCGGTGGGATAATCGACCCCGTTGACTACAAAGCTAGGCGTGCCAGACAGGTTGGCCTGAATGGCCGCATCGTAATCGGCCGTAACCTTATCGGTGTAGACGCCATTTTCTAAATCATCTCTAAATTGTTCGACATCATCCAGACCAATCTCTTCAGCATAGCCTGCCAGCACATCAATCATATCATCAACGGACGCCGAAGCCCATTGGTTCTGGCGTTCAAACAAAATATCGTGCATTTCCCAGAATTTATCTTGCGCCCCGGCAGCGTCGGCGGCCTCGGACGTAATCTGGGCTTTATCATGAATGGATACCAGGGGAAAGTGGCGATAAATAACGCGTAAATCATCACCGTAATCTGCTTTAAGTTGCTCCAACACGGGAGACACACCGGCGCAGCCCGGTCATTGAAAATCGCCGTATTCAATAATTGTCACCGGCGCATCGGCCGGTCCTTTGGCCCAATCAATGTCGGACGCCTCTGCAATAAAGGGATTTGCTGGAATATCGATGGGCTGGCACGCTGCCTCAGGATTAGCAGCTTGTAGTAATGGTTGATCGGGAGCCAACAAATTTTCATCCTGGGCGGCGGGCGCTTCTTCAGTTGCAACTGCTTCCTCAGTTGCGACTGCTTCCTCAGTTGCGACTGCTTCTTCAGTTGCGACGGCTTCTTCAGTTGCGGCTACTTCTTCAGTTGCGACTGTTTCTTCGGTAGCCTCCGTTTGCGCCTCGGCTGTAACCTGGCTGGAGTCAGCCGGCTTTTCGGCAGCCGGTTCGGCGGCGGCGCCGCAAGCCGTCAGGGTTAAACCCGCCACAAGCAGGCCGGTTAACCACGCCGCAGCAGCGCGTCGAGAGAGAGTTTTTATCAACATTGTTTCCTTCCTTAGGGGAGATGGTGTGATGAAATTTAGACTGATATTCTACCACAAATCCCCAAATAAAAAAGGCTGCCAGTACCCTTTACTGATGCACCACAACCAGCGTGCCGGGAGCATTGTAAGTGGAGACCACCTGAGTTTGACCTTCCGGCAAGGGCGGGTCGGCCCACTCAAACAACTGCTT
>JAJRVO010000468.1 GCA_024277275.1 Chloroflexota bacterium | reverse complement strand
TTACGGCCCGGCAACCGCGCCTCGCTTCCGGCGGCGGCTGGAAATCACTGTCCGGGCGCTGGATACGCTCAAGCAACTGAGCCAAACCAAAATCGGGCTTATTGGCGGAGCCGCGCCCAGCTTTCTCAATTTGAATTTCGACGCCCCGGCCATTGCCCGGCGTTTGGGAGTGCAGGTTGAAGCGCACCCAATGGAGGCCGTTTTTAACCGGGTCGACAGCTACCCCCAGAGCGAGGTGGCCCAAGTTGTGCAGGCGATGACCGCACGCGCTGCCGAAGTGCAGGTGACTCAAGACTGGATGGACCGCACCGGGCGAGTATACCTGGCTATGCGCGACCTGGCCGGCGAAGGAGCTTACAGCGCGTTGGGCGTCCGCTGCTGGCCGGAGTTTCAGAGTGAACTGGGCGGTATTGGCCCATGTATGGCCGTAAGCTGGCTGAATGAAACCGGCCTTCCGGCCTCGTGTGAGGGGGATGTACCCGGCGCAATCAGTATGCTGGCCGCTTACTACGTTAGCCGGACGCCTGTCACCCTGACCGATTTGGTGGCCCTGGCCGAAGAGGAAGAATTGGTCCAGATGTGGCACTGTGGCCCATCGCCGGTGAGTTGGGCTGATGAAGAGGGCCAGGCTCTTACTTATCATCCCACGCTCGACCGGGCCAGCCCGCCCGACGCTCCAAAAAGCGGCGTATCATCCGATCTGGTTTTTGCCCCCGGCCCGATAACAATTGCCCGTTTCTCGCAGGCGGCTGACAAGTTGCTGCTGATGTCCGCCGAAGTCGTCGAGGGGCCGTCGCGAGGTTATGCCGGTAGCCGGGGCTGGCTGGCTGATTTGCGTATGGGTGATGCCTCCGTGTCCATCCCAGACCTGATTGAAACCATTGCCTACTACGGCTTGGAGCATCACTACCCGTTAGCCAGGGGAGACTGGACAAACGTTTTCCGCGAGTTAGCGGCCTGGGCCGGAATACACATTTTAGAGAAGGTTGCTTATCAGGATTATTTGGTGTCGCCTGTGTCGCCATCTTAAAAGGGTTCAGAAGTAGGAAGTAAGAAGTAGGAAGTAGGGAGTAAGGGTTTTTTATACTTCCTACTCCCTACTCCCTACTCCCCGGCTTTTCACAGTTTCTTGCCAAAACCAAAGTTTCAATTGCTAAAACATTAACGGAGGTTGCCTATGGTAGACAACATATTTGTACCAGACTAATTATAAAACAAAGTGTATTACAATTAGAAAGGGAGTTAGAGAAATGAGTCGAAAACTGTTCATCTTACTGACTTTATTAGCAACATTAGCCCTGGTTCTTGTTGCTTGTGGTTCTACTCCAGCCCCAGAGCCGACTAAGGCCCCTGAATCTGCCGCCCCGGCTGAAGAGCCTATGGGCGACCCGCTGGGGCTACCCGGCGAACTTGAGGGCATGACCTGGGAAGAAATTGTCGCTGCGGCGGATGGTCAAGAGGTCAACTGGTGGATGTGGGGCGGTTCCGAAGCCATCAATAGTTGGGTAAATGGCTGGCTGGCCGAACAACTTAAAGAAAAATACAACATCACCATGAAGCAAGTGCCGGTTGCCGGCCCCACCGAGTTCATCAACCAGGTATTGGGCGAGAAAGAAGCCGGTCAGGATAGCGGCGGCGCGGTTGACATTATGTGGATCAACGGCGAAAACTTCCGCACCATGAAAAAAGCCGACCTGCTGTATGGCCCCTGGTCCGAGGCCGTACCCTCTGCCGAGTACTATGATTGGAGCAACCCGGCTATTGCCTTTGATTTTGGCTACCCGGTTGAGGGCTACGAGATTCCCTGGGGTTTTGCGCAGGTAGTCATCGAGTACGACACGGCCAAAGTGTCCGACCCGCCCAAAGATATGGCGGCGCTGGTTCAGTGGGTTAAGGATAACCCCGGCAAATTCACCTACCCGGCCCCGCCAGACTTTACGGGCAGCGTTTGGGTGCGACATATGTGCTACTACGCCGTTGGCGGTCACGAACAACTGCTGGACGATTTTGATCAGGCTCTCTTCGACGAGAAGTTCCCGGCCTGCTGGGAGTTGCTCAACGAGCTTGAACCGTCCTTGTGGCGCGAAGGGCAGACGTATCCCGAAAGCCAGCAACAGCACATCGACATGTTTGCCAATGGCGAGGTCTTCTTCCGCATGACCTACGGCATCGGTCAGGCTCAAACAAACATTGATGAGGGGATATACCCGGAAACAGTCCGCACCTACGTGCTAGAAGACGGCACCATTGCCAACACCAACTACATTGCCGTGGCTTATAACGGGGCCAATCGGGCCGCCGCCGTGGTGACGGCTAACTTCCTGGCCTCGCCGGATAGCCAGTTAAATCGGATTGAAAATGAGAACTGGGCCGCGCCGCTTATGGTAGAAAATTTACCGCAGGAATTCAAGGATCGCCTGGATGCGGTAGAGCGCGGGCCGGCCGTCTTGTCGCCCGAAGCCCTGAGCGCGCATCGCCTGCCCGAGTTGCAATCGCCGTGGCTGGTCGCCATTGAAGAAGGTTGGACAGCAAACGTGTTAGAGAAGTAGTGAGGGTATAAGTTTGGAGATTGGGGATTAGAGGTTGATTTAAAATCTCCAATCTCCTAACCCGAATAAACCGGATTGGTGAATGAGCGAATAGCGAATGAAAGGCTGACCAACTTTCGCCATTCGCCAATTTGCAATACGGTTACACTAGCATACCGACAATTTTTTGTCGATGTGAAAGCCTAAGAGCGTGTTTCTTAAAGACCGCAGAGGTTTTTTGCGAGACATTTTTAAGCGAATTTGTCCCGGTTATGAACCTGACTTACAGTTAAAATCGGCTTCAGAAACCTCTGCGGTCTGGTCTACACGATTTAAGAAACACC
>JAJRVO010000035.1 GCA_024277275.1 Chloroflexota bacterium | reverse complement strand
TAACTACCTACCTTGAGCCAAATACGGCGCTTTAGTACGGGTAATTGGTTATTAGTAATTAGTGATTGGGCCAAATTACCAATTACCATTTACTAATTACCGCTATACTCAACATCTAAGTTAGCACAGCTAGGTAGTTACTAATCAAGAAGCCAACAATAACTCTACTAAAAATCTAAAGATTCAACGTAATCATCCAGATTATGGCGCACGGCGTACGCTGTTGCTTCGGCTCTGTTGGACAAGGTTAGTTTGCCAAAGATGCTGCTAACATAATTGCGCACTGTTCCTTCGCCCAGGTGTAGATTAGAGGCAATTTCTTTATTTGTTCTTCCGCGAGCAATTAAAGCCAACACCTTTAACTCTTGATCTGTTAAATTTGCAAAAGCCTCAACGCGAGTTGCTTCACGCAATTTGGCTAAAACCTGGCTGGTAACGCTGGAGTCTAACAATGCTTCACCCCGGGCTACAGTTTCTATGGCCCTTATCAGATCATCATTGCCAACTTGCTTTAAAACGTAACCAATTGCCCCGGCAGAGATAGCGTTAAAAAGAAGTTCGTCTTCGGCAAAAGAGGTGAGCATAATAACTTTGGCCTGGGGATCATTCTTTACAATTTCCCGACAAGCTTCAATTCCACTTCCATCTTTCAGACGAATATCCATAACTATCACGTCAGGTTGGTATTCATCCGCCCGCCGAATTGCTTCTCCTACCGAACCGGCTTCGGAAACAACTTCCCAACCGGGCCGGCGTGTCAATAAATTTTTTAAACCCAAACGAACCACTTCGTGATCGTCTACAATCATTATGCGGACCAAAAAATTGTCTCCTCTGTGATTTTATGAATTAAATTGTACCTTGCGTCGGCGTTACGTGCAAGTAAGTGGATGATAAAGAGGATAATAGCCTGAGTTTGATAAATCTGTGTAGGTTGGGTTGAATGCAGGGCTGTTCAGTTCTAAGGCGTGGCATAATTTTTAAACCGCCAAGAGCGCCAAGGACGCAAAGAATTTATAAAAATCTTGGCGATCTTGGCGTCCTTGGCGGTAAAATCATTGGCGATTGGTGAGAACTGAACAGCCCTGGGGTTGAATGAGTCAAACCGGCGACACCGTGGACAAATTGGCTGGGTTTCGCCTGAAATCCAGGGCATTTAAGAGCGAATGAAACCCAACATCAGGCCGAAATGTAACATCATCATCGGCTCAACCCAACCTGCCAGGAAATTCCTAAAAATAAGTTCTTGCAAAGGCTGATTTGGACAGCTCCTATTTTAAATAATTTTCTGCAAAATATACTTTGTGATTAAATTGGTTGTTGGCAGATAATATCTGTGCTATACTCCTATTTGATTGAGGGAATGCACCGTTGGACGGAAATTTGATTATGAAAGACGACAAGAAGACAAAAACGCAGCTTATAGATGAATTAACTAAAATGCGGCAGCGCGTTACCCAACTGGAACTATTAGAAGCCGAACGCAAAGAAACTAAAGAGGCGTTGAGAGAGAGCCGGCAATTACTACAGGGTATTATTGATAACACTACGGCGGTAATTTACGTAAAAGACCTCACCGGCCGGTATTTGTTGATTAATTGCCAGTTAGAAACCTTGTTTGATCTTGATAGAGAGAATGTTATTGGCAAAACCGACTACGACATCTTTCTGAAGGAATTGGCCGACATATTTAGGGAGAACGATCTAAAAGTAATTAAAACCGGCGCTCCTGTAGAGTGGGAGGAAGCCGTTCCCCACAAAGATGGCGTACACACCTACATTTCGCTTAAGTTCCCTATCTTTGACTCTTCCCAAAAACCCTACGCAATTTGCGGTATTTCTACCGATATCACCGAGCGCAAGCAGTCGGAACAGGCCCTACGGGAAAGCCAGGCCCGTTTTGCCGGCATTTTAGAGATTGCTAACGAGGCAATTATTTCAATTGATGGAACGCAGCGAATTATTCTTTTTAATAGAGGAGCTGAAAATATCTTTGGTTTTTCCGCTGATGAAGCTATTGGACAACCGTTAGATATTCTGCTTCCGCCAGATGGACAGACCCCTCATCAAAAGCAAATCATCGATTTTTCCGAGTCGGCGGCATCGGCCCGGCTGATGGGACACCGCACTGAAATACGCGGGCGACGGAAAAACGGCGAGGAATTCCCGGCAGAAGCCTCAATCTCAAAACTTGAAATTGGCGATAAGAAAACCTTTACCGCCGTATTACGCGACATCACCGACCGCAAGCAAGTAGAGCAAGAGCGTGAGCAACGGATTAATGAGCTAAGAACTTTAAACGAGGCGGCCCGGGCTATTTTGGCTGAACTTTCTCGGGAGCAGGTTTTACACAAAATAGCTAAAGCCGCTCGAACTCTGATTAAGACGCAGTATGCCGCCTTTGGAGTGCATGACGGTCATGGTCGCCTCTCTCAGTTTATTACTGTTGGTATTGACTCTGCCGAGAGCGCTAAAATTGGACCTGCGCCAATTGGACGCGGTCTATTAGGCGTTTTGCTCAAGCGGGGAGAGTCGGTAATTGTCAATGATATTGCCAACCATCCCCGCGCAGAAGGCTTTCCTGAATACCATCCTGCAATGCACAACTTGTTAGGCGTGCCTATCTTTTCAAACGGAGAATTAATTGGCGTACTCTACCTGACCGACAAACAGGATGGGTCTGATTTTAACGAAACGGACAGGCATCTGGTTGAAATGCTGGCCCTGCACGCCGCTATTGCCATTGAAAACGCTCGTCTCTATGAACAAACGCAACGTTTGGCAATTTTAGAAGAACGGGAACGCTTTGCCCGCGATTTGCATGACGGCATTATTCAATCAATCTACGCTGTTGGCCTCATACTGGATCAGGTCAGGCTTGATATGCTCTCTGAGAATGAGTCAACCCCGGAGCAAATTGAGGTAAGCTTAAAGAGTCTGGCCGACGTTATCCAGGATTTACGTAACTATATCTTTGATTTACGTCCCCAGGCTCTTAAGTATCAAGGATTTACAGCCCGGCTAGAAAGTTTAATCAAAGAACTGCACGTTAACACGCTCTTACCCATTGAGGCCAAGATTAGCCCTGATGTTGATGATTATATGAGCGACATGCAGGCCAGACACGTTTTTCATATTTGTCACGAGGCTTTGGCCAATGCCGGTCGCCATGCTAAAGCCAAGCAAATCTCTTTGAGTCTGACCCGGGTTGAAGAGGAAATCACCCTTTTAGTGGAAGATGACGGCGTCGGTTTTGTGTTGAGTCCCCAGATTAAACCCGGCCATCGCGGCATTGCCAATATGAAAACCCGATCCTCTGAGATTGGCGGTAAACTTAATTTTGATTCCACCCCTCAGCAGGGCGCTCGCGTTACTTTGGTCTTCAGAGGTAGCCGTCTGCCTGAGAAAAGCGCTAAAGAGAGTCTAGAGCCATCAAACTAAATGGAGAACTTTCCTCGTTACGAAATTCAGTTTCGTAACGCAATTGGGGGTCCAAACTCAGTTTGGATGCCAGCCATCAATCTACTTCATAGTGAGGAGAATTATGAAAATCCAACTGATTCGTAACGCAACGTTTAGAATGACCTATGCCGACCGGCAGCTTTTAGCCGATCCTTTCCTGTCGGAGAAACATACAATCAAATCATTTGCGGGGATATCGCCTAATCCTCTGGTTGATCTACCTTGTACTCCCCAAGAGGTTGTGGCCGAGGTTGAGATGGTTATTGTCTCACATTTGCACCCGGATCACTTTGACCCGCCGGCGCAGGCGTTGTTGCCCAAAGATATCCCTCTGTTCTGCCAACCTGGCGATGAAACCAAATTAGAAGTAAGAGGCTTTGAGGCAGTTACAGTTGTTAAGCGTTCTACAGATTGGCAGGGGATAACCCTAACCCGCACACCCGGTCAACATGGGGTAGGTGTTTGGGCCGAGCGGATGGGAGATGTATCTGGCTTTATCTTTAGAGCCAAAGGCGAACCGACGGTTTATTGGGCCGGAGACACAATTTGGTATCCGCCAGTTGAACAGGTAATAGCAGATACCCAGCCGGATATCATTATCACCCATTCAAGCGGCGCAAAATTTGGCGATAGCGACCCGATTGTCATGGACGCCGAGCAAACAATTGCCGTTTGTCGGGCCGCGCCGCAAGCCGTGGTTATTGCCATCCACATGGAAACACTGGATCACGGCACAGTCTCACGCGCCGATTTGCGCGCCCTGGCCGACGCAGAAGGCATTCAATCTGATCGACTACTTATTCCTGCCGATGGAGAATACCTCAATTTTTAGAAAGTGGGGTTAAAATGACAAAATATATTGGCATCTTAACCGCAGGCGGCGATAGCCCCGGTTTGAATGCAGCCATTCGGGGTATTGGTAAAGCGGCTCTGGAGTTGGGAATGCAGGTGGTCGGTTTTCGGGACGGTTTTCGGGGACTAATGGAAAACCGGACCATCCGGCTGGATAGGTCGGCGTTGTCAGGCATTTTGACCGTGGGCGGCACCATTTTGGGTACCAGCCGCGATAAACCCCACCGCATGCCAATTGGCGGTAAACTGCTGGATATGACCGATGTTATGGTTGACAATTACCACAAGCATCATTTAGATGTGCTGGTTTGTCTGGGCGGCGGCGGCACTCAAAAGAACGCCTTTCGCTTGATGCAAAAAGGTATCAATATCATCACGCTGCCTAAAACCATCGATAATGATGTGGCTATGACCGACGTTACTTTTGGCTTTGACACGGCTCTGGGCATTGCCACCGAGGCCATTGACCGCTTGCATAGCACTGCGCATAGCCATCATCGTATTATTGTGGTAGAAGTTATGGGGCATAAAACCGGCTGGTTAACGTTGGGCGCCGGTTTGGCCGGCGGGGCCGACGTGATACTGATCCCTGAGATTCCTTATGACGTTGAGAAAGTGGCCGAGGCAATTCGCTGGCGTAGTCGAGAAGGAAAAGGGTTTAGTATTGTGGCCGTAGCAGAAGGAGCAATGTCTAAAAAAGATGCCTCTGTTATAGGGGCGGCAGAAGAAAAGATAGAGAAAGCCGAAGATAAAGCAGCCGGCAAAAAGGCCAAGACCGAATTGAAAAAGATGGAATCGCAGTATGTCGGCAATACCCTGCGTCTATCCAATCAACTTGAAGAGTTAACCGGCTTAGAGTCGCGGGTGACTATTTTGGGACACGTACAGCGGGGAGGAACACCCTCGGCGGCTGACCGCTTGCTGGCTACCCGCCTGGGAACAGCCTGCACAGACTTAATTAACCAGGGAACTTATGGGGTTATGATCGCCATTCGGGGCGAGAGCACAGAGCCGATGCCGCTAAAAGACGTAGTCGGCAAACGAAAACACGTTCCCATGGATCACCCCTGGATAGCCAGCGCCCGCTACGTGGGCACCAGTTTGGGAGATTAGATATCAAGAGATTAGCTCTCTGATATCTATTCAGCTTGACCAAACAAAGGTCATATCTTGCGCGTAATTAGTAAATGGTAAATAGTAATTGGCCCAAATTACTTAAGTGAAGCGACTTACTAATTACCAATTACCGGCACACAGAACCTTTGTCAGAAAATGGCTGAACAGTTACGCTCTTCAATCTCCTAATCTCAAATCTCCACTAACCCGCTTACCGCCACAACTCACGCAGATTTTCCCACATCATATATCCCCCGGCTGCCAAAGCGCCAACAAGCGCAATCTGGGGAAAATAGTCAATGAGTAAAACCAACGCCGCAAAAACGGTCAGCCCAATGGTGACGTTGGTTATCAGTTGAGTCAACCGCTTGCGGAAAGCAGACTCGATGATGAAGAACAGGGTGACAATTGCTACCAGCCCCATAAACCAGTTTTGGGGCGCAAACAGGATTGTTACTACCAGGCTGATCAACATTAGTCCGGTGCTAATAGCCGCCCACGTTTCCATCAAACGCTCTACGCGCAGTTCGGTTTCCTGGATAGGGCTGCGCGCCCGACGAATGTGGGCGCGAGCCGGGCCGCGTTCGCCTTGCTCAAACTGTTGGGCGTAAAGATTAAACGCCTCTTGCATTGACCTGTTTTGAGCAAATTCGGCTCGTAGCTGGTCGACCTCTTGCGACAGCGACTTGATTTCTTTTTGGCGACTCTCAAACACTTTTTTCAGGTGGGGCTGATCTTGCACCGCCGCGGCTTCAACGCCCAACCCTGTCAGCCGGTCGCCTTTCTCAGAAATGACCTCAATCAACTCGGCCTGGCGTACCGACAGGCTTGCCTGTTGGGCGCGGATATGCTTTATAGCCTGGTTAGAGGGCGGCAGTTTGTCCAGCCCGGCCCAACCCACCGGATCGTACCAGGCCCGTCGCACTGTGCCGTCACGGTTGTACATTGGCCCGGCCGGGGCGTTTTCAATGGCAAACGGATCGTGAATATGCAATCCCCACAAACCCCGGTATTGGGAAACCCAGTGCGGCGGCCGGCTAATGACATGGGGCGTACTCCAGGTTTTGCTTTGTCCCGGCCCAATGGATAAACCATCGCAGCGAGCATAATCAACAAAGGGCAAGTGGAAGATGTTTACGCCAGACTGTTCATTGGAACCGGTTTGCTCATCGTAAAATTG
>JAJRVO010000467.1 GCA_024277275.1 Chloroflexota bacterium | reverse complement strand
TGTTTTTGTTTCACTTTTCATCAGTACTCTCCTTCAGTTCGAGTGGATAGATTTCAAACCTATCGTACTGAAAAGAGCACTTTTGACCAACTGCTATTTGATGGCGTTGGTCAAGCACATAATTCTAGACTATGTCCAAAATTATTATGCCCCATACCAATAATAAAAAACCTATGACCAAAAACAAGATTATTCCGCCCCAAGCAGTTAATTTTGCCGCAATTTGATTTAATCGAATATCACAATAACCTGAATATGACAAACCCAAGAAAAATATTGAACCACCAATTATTACGAAGGTTTTCGGGTCTGCAAATATTGTTCCAATGACAACTACAGAACTCCCAATCAAAATACCCAATAGTGCGATCAATTTTTGCTTGTGAAATAAACGTGTTGAAGCAACAAAACCCGATGTGGTGGCTTTAGAAGAACTTTTTTCTCGAAGCACAGAGGTCAATTCAGGAACTACCTTAATCAGTACAACGAAAAAATACAAGTGAATGAGAAGGTTAAAGCAGCTATTATCCCTCATAATTGCTCAACATAAGCAAAATCCAAATCATTGACCAAAGAGTAAGCAATAAACATAAACTCATCATTGTCTAAAGATACGGTCGGATTGTTTCTGCGGCCTAACTGCTTATTGACCCCGCAATTCCGGAGAAGCTTCGGCGGTTGGTTCCGGGGTGTTTTCGGGGGTGACGGTTGAAGTACCCGTAGTTACTGTTGGTTCTTTTTGATTGTTGGGCGGTTCTTTGTCAAAGTCAACCTCGATTGAAAATCTTCTTCAAATAAAGACCGATGCTGCAACCTTGAACCGTTCACTCAACGCTTTCACTTGCCTTAAATTTAGGTCCCGTTTTCTATTCAATATTTCTGAGACTACTCCTTGACTGCCCAGTTCTGATAAATCCTTCTGCTTCAATTCATATTCTTCCATAAAATATTGTAACACTGCTATCGGGTCTCCCGCTGGTTCTGGAATATGTTCATCCTCGTAATCTTCTATCAACACCCCGATTACATCCATCATTTTCGCCAGGGGATGAGCCTCATCATCTCGAACAATATCCGTAATCTCATCCAACAATTCAACCAGTTGCTCATACTCTTCCTCGCTGGTTGGTACAAAGATAAGTTCTGTACTTTGGGTTAAGGCATCTGCCACCTGCGGTTGTAACATTTCTACCCTCTTTTCCACTTTTCCCTATCATATTCTTGATGGGTCAGGATGTGCCGGATATAAACCCTTTTTCGGTTAAAATGAATGGCGACAATCAAACGGTACTTGTTGCCGCTGATATTAAAGACCACAAAACCATCAACATAATCAGCGCTACGGAAATGTTGTTTCAACTCATTGAAAGAATTGTATTCTGCTCGTTTAACAATCCGATACCAATTCTCAAGTGATGGTGCGCTATCGGGATATTTGCTAGTAAATTCTTGAATACGTTTGCGTGTGATGATGTGCATATTATATTGTATCTCATATTGAGATAATACACAAATAACAACACGTTTTTGGAGAATATTTCAGCCGCCCAACCACTTATTGACCCAGCAACTCCGGGGAAGCTTCAGTAGTTGGTTCAGGTGTATTTTCAGAGGCGACGGTTGCAGTACCCGTAATCACGGTCGATCCTTCGGTTGGTTCGACTGTAAGCGTTGAGGTTATTTCGGCAGTGGCGGGGAGTGTTTCAACCGGCGCTTGTGCCGTTGTTTCTACTTCAGCCCCTGCCGGTTCAGCAGGGGTGGAGGTTGGCGTTGGTAATTGCTGTCCCCACAAGCCTAAACCTCCCTCTTTGGCCCGCGCTTCAGCCTCCAGGATTTCTTCCTCAAAACGTGTATCGGGTTTTTCAATGGACGCTTTAGCCAACCCCTGCTCCGTCAGGATAATGCTCATCATTTGGTTGCCGACATACACATAGCGCAGCAAATACCCGTCATCGTCAAAATCTGTTTTATCGCGCACTAATCTGACCACTTTTAAGTTGGTTAGCTTATGATTGGTTTCATAAGCGACAACGCCCCAGGGATCGACAGAGGAGTTTTCGGGCGCTTCGATGCCAAGATAGCGCACCTTGTAGGCCCGATTGGCCGGGTCGCCATCCATCACCACGGCAATGATGTTGCCGTCAATCACGTCGACAACCAGCCCCAGCGCCTCGTCGGGAATGGGGGTAATGGTGGGGGGGGATGGAGGAGTCAAGACATCAACAGGCATAACCCGGGTGCTCATAGGAGACGGCTTTAGCGTAGGCGCTTTGGTCGGCAAAGTTACCGTCTCTGCGCGGGGTATGACCCCTGCGCGTTGAGTCCCATCGCTTTGACCGCAGCTTGCCAGAATTAAGAGTGTCAGGGCAAGTATTAAGCCTGAATTTACCCGACGCATTGCCGCCCGGCAATATTTTCCATAACTACCCACAATTTGAAACCAAATCGAAAAAATGCAGTTCATAAAATCCCCCTCAACCAGAAAAGACACGTTATTATAATGGTAACAAGGCATCTCAGGAAATTAGCTTTTGTTAATTTTGCGCGCCGGGAATCAAAAATCCCGACACCCGTCGGGATTACGGTTTAACAAGCTGCACACTTAAAACAAGTTATTGCGCCGGCAAAAGGACATAAAACCTGCTACCGGGCAGATTTTCTTTATCGTAACCTTCACTTTCAACCCAAATGCGACCATTATGGGCCGAGATAACGCCTTTGGCAATAGTCAAGCCCAAACCGGCTCCGCCTCCCATAAATTGGGTTTTGCTGGTGCTGTGCAAAGCAACATCCTCGGCGGTGCTAAACTTTTCAAAAATCATTTTTTGTTTTTCGGCAGCAATGCCTACGCCTGTATCAGTCACTACAATCTGAATAAAAGATTGGTCATCGCCGTCCACATTGTCACAAAGATAGGCGCTCACCTTGATTTGCCCGCCATCGGGCGTGTATTTAACCGCATTGCCCACAATCCTAGCTAAAGCGGAGTGAAGCTGTTTTGCATCGCCGGATACCATGGGCAAATTGTTGGCAACATCAGTTTCAATGGCTAATTGGCGATCCGACAGCTTCTTCATTTGTTCAATCTTAACGCCTTTAATAACGCTCCTAATTGAAACCGGCGCAAATTCTCTACTCTGGTCGGCCAATTCTACCCGAATGACGCTAACCATATCATTCATTATTTCTTGCAAGCGAGCCACACCCTGGGCAACCCCATCTAATAACTCTCTGGCCCCGGCATCCGCGCTGACGCCGGGCAACATTTGGAGCATCTGAGTATAGCTATGAATTACAGTTAAAGGAGTGCGCAACTCATGAGAGGCAACCGAAATAAAATTGCTTTTGGCTTCTTCAAGGTGCTTAAGTCGATCGTAAGCTACCTGTAACTCCTTAAACTTACGTTCAAGTTCTTGAATCAGGGTAACATTTTGCTCATGTAGATAATATTCACGTTGGGTGACAGCGCCTTCATCTTTGTGACCCACGGCAATATGCCGGGCCACCTCCGAAACCAACTCATCAAAATCAATGGGTTTATTAAGGTAACCGTCGCAGCCAATAGCTTTAGCCCGCTCCCGGTCATCGCCAACCGTACGGGCAGTAAGCGCCAAAATAGGAATCGTCTTTAAATGGGCATAACTGCGAATACGTGTAACAGCAGTAAAACCATCGAGGTCGGGTAGGTTAATGTCCATCAAAATTAAATCTGGATGAATCTCGACAGCTTTTTCAATTCCCTCCAGAGCATTGACAGCATCTACCACACGGTACCCCTCGCTCTCAAGAATCCGTCTGACAAGGTTTCGGTTTTCTGGCGTGTCTTCGACACTCAGGATAGTTTGCGGCGCGCTCATAGATGTGTTCTCAACATTCCGTCATACGAAATTATAAGAATTATTAAGGCGAATCCAAAATAGTTTAAGTTAACATTGTCAATAATTGAGTTACCATATTTGCCTCATGATAACACACCTCACCGCGAAAAAGTATAGGATAACCATCCCAAATCTTGTGCTATATTGTAACTTAATTGTAACTGAATCTACTTAAAATTTTGTGAAAAACAGGGGCAATTCTCCAAATGTCTCCCGATTTGCCA
>JAJRVO010000466.1 GCA_024277275.1 Chloroflexota bacterium | reverse complement strand
GCTGTTGTCATCGAGTTTCACTCGTCAAACACCAAGCAGGATTGGGTCAACCAGGTTGTTGAATCTTTTAATGCCGAGGGCAAAACCATTGCCAATGGTCAACCGATTGTGGTGGTTGCCTACCACGTAGGCTCCGGCAGCTCAATGAACAACATCCTCGACGGCAAAATCCAGCCCACTATCTGGAGTCCCGGCAGCCGGCTATGGTCGACACGTCTTGACCAGGCCTGGAAAGACCGGACGGGCCAATCCATCATTCGCTCCGAGTGCCCGGCCACTATCCGCGTGCCTCTGGCTATTGCTATGTGGGAGCCAATGGCCCGCGCCCTGGGCTGGCCCGATGAACCCATCGGCTGGAACGACCTGGCGGCTCTATCGACCAATCCCGACGGTTGGGGGGCTTACGGCCATCCTGAGTGGGGACAATTCAAATTCGGCCATCCCCACCCGGAGCATAGCAACTCCGGTATGCTCTCGTTGGTGGCAGAAGTATACGCCGCCGCCGAAGTGGTTGAGGGGCTAACGGTCGAACAAATTAAAAGCGACCTCGTCAATGAGCGCGTGGGAGCGGTCGAGCAAAATGTTTACCATTACGGCAAAACGGACACCCACATTTTGACCCGTATGACCCAGCGCGGCCCCGATTACCTGCACGCCGTCACCTCTTACGAGAGCAACGTTATCCGGTGGAACATTAAGCACGGCGATGAACTACAATTTACGCTGGTCACAGTTTACCCATCCGGCGGAACGTTTTGGGTGCAAAACCCTTACTGCATTCTCAGCGCCGATTGGGTTAGCCCGGAGCAAGCTGAAGCTGCCAAAATCTTTCAGGATTACCTGCTCTCGCCGGAGCAGCAGGCCCGAACCATTGAGTCGGGGCTGCGCCCGGCAGACACTTCGGTGCCGCTGCACGCGCCCATCGACTCGGCTCACGGGGCAGTGCCCTCCATTACCCAAAATGATATACCGCCCTTGCCCTACCCTAATGATGAGTTAATCAATCACATCATCGACACCTGGCATCAGGTTAAAAAGAAAGCCACCATTGTGCTGGTTATCGACGTATCGGGCAGTATGGAGGGCGATAAAATCAGGCAGGCGTCGCGGGGTGCTTCACTTTTTATCGACCAGATGGACTCTGCCGACGAAATTCAGGTCATTCTTTTCTCCAATGAAATTATCGAACTGCCCAACGCCGGGCCGGTGGGCGCTAATGCGGAGAGTCTAAAAACGATTATTGAGGGCTTGTACGCCGGCGGCGGCACTGCGCTGCACCAGGCAGTTATATCCAGCCTGGACCGCATTGACGCGATGAAAACAGAGAATGAAACCGAGGGCGACCGCCGCATCTACGGCATTGTGCTTCTGTCTGACGGTCTTAACGAGACGGACGGCGGCCCCAGCGAAGCCGACATGCTCAGCCGCCTGCCCTCCGGAGCCGAGGCCAGCGGCGTCAAAATTTACACCATTGCCTATGGCGAGGACGCCGATTTTGATTTAATGGCTACGCTGGCTAACCGCACCAACGGCAAGCAGTTTGAGGGCACGGTGGAAGACATCGAGGATATTTACTTTTTGATTTCATCGGAGTTTTGAGTGGGGTTTGAACACATTTATCTATCCCCCCATTATGACGACGCCTCACTCTCGTGCGGCGGGGTTATTCATCGTCAAACGTTAGCGGGACAATCGGCCCTGGTGGTGACGGTTTGCGCCGACCCGCCGCCGCCCAACGAGCCGCTTTCTCCCTTTGCTCAGAAAATACATCAACAATGGGGCAATCCTGAAGATGTTATCGCTACACGCAGAGAGGAGGACCGGGTTTCGATGGGGATTTTGGGGGTCGATTATCTGCGACTTCACCTGTCGGATTGCATTTATCGGGGGCAGCCCGCACAAAGGGAATGGTATTACAACAACGGCGACGAACTCTTCGGTCAAATTCACCCGGCAGAATTGGCTCTGGTCGATGAAATTACGGACACTCTTATCAAGTTGGTCCCCGATGGAGACAAAGCGGTTATCTATGGCCCTTTAACGGTTGGCAATCATGTTGACCATCAATTGGTTTATGCCGCAACCAAACAACTACAACGGCAAGGCTGGACAATCGCTTTTTATGAAGATTATCCTTACGTAGACCCCAATTATGTTTTGCGCAGGCAAACGTACAATCTAGAAGCTACTTTGACCCGTTTATCTGGAGCTAACCTTCAGCCCCGGATAGAAACCTTTTCGGAAGAAGACCTGCGGGCCAAAATCAACAGCGTTGCCGCTTATGCTTCTCAAATAGAAACGCTTTTTGATAACCCGGATAAAATGGAAATTCAGGTCCAAAGCTATGCCTTACAAGTCGGCAAAGGACACCCGGCAGAAAGGCTTTGGGTTCCAGGTTAACATCTTAGCAATTGAGTTTTTGCTTTTTGGACAAGAAAAATCACTGCAAACGGGTGAATTTGCAAATGGTGAATCTGCGAATGGCGAATCTGGTTTATCATTCGCCATTCGTTCATTCGCCATTCCGGTTTATTCGGGTTAAGCCTTACCCAAAACTGCCGCCAGCAACGCCATTCTAATATACATTCCGTTTCTGACCTGACGGAAATAGGCCGCGCGGGGGTCGTCATCAACAGCGTAATGAATTTCGCCGACGCGAGGGAGGGGGTGCATCACAACCATATCTTGTTTGGCTATTGCCATCAGTTCAGGGGTAATCTCGTAATGATTTTTTACCTCTTCGTACTGAGCCAAATCGGTAAAACGCTCTTTTTGTACCCGTGTCACATACAGCACGTCGGCATTTTTAATAACATCGGCCACGTCGTGAGTTTCCCGGACATCGATGCCTGCGTCAATCACCTGGTTCATAATGGTCAAGGGGAGGCGTAAAATTTCGGGGGAGACAAAGCGCAGGCTGACATCGTATTGGGTCAGCAACCGGGTCAACGAGTGGACAGTGCGCCCATAGCGCAAATCGCCGACCATTGCAATTTTAAGGCCGTTTATCCGTCCCAACTCCTCTTTGATTGTAAAGAGGTCAAGCAAGGCTTGAGTGGGATGTTCTCCGGGGCCATCGCCCGCGTTAATCACTGGGATAGCGGCATAATCGGCGGCCACCTGAGCCGAACCAACCGTTGGATGACGCAGCACAATCACATCAGAAAACTGCTCCAGGGTGCGAATCGTATCGGCCAGCGTTTCACCTTTGCTAACGGAGCTAAATTGCACACCCTGGGTAATGGGAATAACGCCTCCGCCCAATCGCTCCATAGCCGATATAAAAGAAGCGCTGGTGCGGGTACTTGGCTCGTAAAAAAGGCAAGCCAATACGCGCCCCCTGAGCAGGTCCGTCGAGCCAACCCGTTCCACCAGCTCCCGCATTTCCCCCGCTCTGGAAAATATATAGTCCAGCCGTTCGGTGTCAAATTGAGAGACGGAAATAACATCCTGGTCCGTCAGGCCATTGCCGGTATAAGTTGGCTCCGGCAACGCGTCAAAATTAAATAGGGGCGGGAGTTTTTCTTTGATTAACATTGTTTCCTCCTTAAATTTTTTCAGGTTTTTAGTTTTCTGCCAATACCTTTCCACTACCAAGTTGGGCTGTAATTTGCCCATCCTTAAAGACTTCCTCTCCACGCAAAACTACCCGTCGTATCCGGCCTGTGACTGCCATTCCAGAAAAAGGACTCCAGCCGCATTTGGTCTGGAGTCCCTGGTTGGACAGCGTGTACCGGGTTTGGGCATCTACCTCAACCTGGGTATCGGGCGGGAGCGGCAGTTTAAAGATGCGCCTGGGATTGGTCGCCATAAGTTCAATCAGTCGTTCCAAAGTCAGACGTTTCTCTTTGACTGCGGTCAGCATCAACGGCAGCGACGTTTCCAATCCGGTCACACCCGGCGGCGGGTTATCCGCGTCCTTTTCGGCCAGGGTATGGGGGGCGTGGTCGGTGGCAATGCAGTCAATGGTTGTATTAATGTGCGCCGACAAAGTTTCCACATCTGCCTGGGTAGCCAATCTGGGTCGCATATCGCCCAACGGCCCCAGTCGTTCCGCATCGGCTTCAGTCAGAAAAAGGTGGTGCGGGGTTACTTCGCAAGTGACGGGTAGGCCCTGCCTTTTGGCCGCGGCAATCACTTCAATCTCTTCTTTGCGACTAATATGGCAGAAATGAACCGGTCGCCGATAAGCCGCAGCCAGACCAATACCCACGGCGACGCTTTGGCCCTCGGCGTGTATGGCAATGGCCTTTGAGCGGGGCCAGGTTTTAAAACAGGCTATCAGCGTGGGCAGGTCTTCCACACGGAGGGGGCCAAAAGTATCGTTAAGATATATCTTGAGGGCCACAGTATAGCGGCTAAGTTTTGGCAAAAGATCAGTTTGCTCCGGGCCGGCCCCAGCAAAAAGCCCAACGTCGCAATAGATAGCGTGTTGGGCTTTTTGGAGAGTCTCCTCTAATACCGCCGGTGTAGTGAGCGGTGGAGTAGTGTTTGGCATAGCCAAAACGGTGGTGATACCGCCGGCCAGCGCGGCGGCTGTGCCGGTAGCAAAATCCTCCTTGTGTTCCCCGCCGGGAACACGCAGATGGGTATGAATATCAACCAAACCAGGCAATATTAAATTAGACATAGACCCCCCAGAGTTTTTGCATTTCGGGCTTTTACATTGACAAAAAATTGTCGATCAAGGTTGCAGGGTTGCAAAGTCGCAAATTACCGAACCTGCAACCCTGCAACCTTGCCACCTTGTTTTCCAAGCAAAGTCTTGGAAAAATTTAGATTCTTTCACAACCCTTGAAACCGTACCTGACAGGAGCAAAACTCAAAAAAAGACCCGATTCCCTTCAGAATCAGGTCTTTGATCCAGCAATTCCCGTTTTAGAAACTGCGCCGCCGATAATCACTCAGTTGGGCTGGTTTTTGCCGGCTTAAGAGCAGAATTGGCAGAATTAACGAATCAAAATTCTATCATTCTGGAAATTCTGCTCTTAAATACCCGCAAT
>JAJRVO010000465.1 GCA_024277275.1 Chloroflexota bacterium | reverse complement strand
AATTGATGGATTTTATAGAAATTGCCGTTACCGGCATCGACGGGGAAGCAGCAGAAACCGTGAGCGAGTTGTTTAATCGCTACGGCTATGGCGGCGCCGTCATCGAGACTCACGCCCCTCACTTCGACAAAGTAACAGTCCGCACCGTCATCCCCGGCGCGGATGACCAACGCCTGCGCCACATTGAAGTAATGCTGGCCTTGATTGGTCAGGCGCTACCCCACGGTTTGCCGGAACCTCAACTGCGCTTTGTCGGCCAAAGCGACTGGGCCGACTCCTGGAAAGAGCATTTTCACGTGGTGCGGATTGGACGCAACTTTGTCATCAAACCAGGCTGGCGCGATTACACCCCCACCCCCCAGGATATCGTCATCGAAATAGACCCCGGCCTGGCTTTTGGCAGCGGCCTCCACCCCACCACCCAACTTTGCCTCAAGATTTTTGAGGACATGTCCCTCCGCGGGCAAAACCTATTTGATGTAGGAACCGGCTCCGGCGTTCTCTCTATCGCCGCCCATAAACTCGGCGCAGCCCCCATCCGCGCCGTTGACGTTGACGACGTGGCTATCCGTGTCGCCAAAGAGAATTTTGAATGCAACGGACTTTACCCCCACCCCACCCCTCCCCCAAAAGGCAATGGCGTTAAATTAAGGAATTTAGCCCTCCCCCTAACCCCCTCCCACAAGGAGGGGGAACTAAAAGCATCCCTCCCTTTGGGGGGGATTGAGGGGGGGCAAATTGAAACCGCCGTCGGTTCCGCCGCCGAAAGCGGCGGGCGACAGTGGCAAATTGTTGTTGCCAACATCCTGGCCCACATTCTAATCAACATTATGCCCGACCTGGCTGCCGCTTTAGCCCCCAACGGTACGCTCATCCTCTCCGGCATGATCGCCGACCAGGAGACAGAGGTCACTGCTGCCGCGATTGCTCAAAAGTTGCGCATCGTAGATCGCCGGGAGGAGGAAGATTGGGTGGCGTTGATGGCGAAGCGACAAACGTAAACTCCCAGGCACAACTATCCCTTTTTCGTCAGCAAGATTGACTTTCCCCTTCCCTACACTATAATCAATATAATTCATACAATTATATCAATTGAGTAGGGGGTACTATGGAGAAAAAAATCAGCGCTATGGAAGTACGCAAAAATCTTGGTCGATTACTGGAAGAGACATACTATCAAGGCAATGTGTTTGTCATCCAGCGGGCCACAAAACCAATGGCGGTACTGGTTCCCCTTGAGCAATATCACCAGTGGCAATTACACCGAGAACAGCTCTTTGCCCTAATCGATCAGGTTCAGGAACGCACCCGCGAGTTTCCGGCTACCGAATTGGAAGATACCATCGCCGAAGCCGTGCAAGCTGTTAAATCGGCAGATGCCACTTCATCTGAGGTTGGGTCAGTTTGATGCGGGTTGTATTAGATGCTAACCAATTTGTCAGCGCTATTCTGGTGCCGGTTGGTCGCCCGGCTCAGATATTACAAGCCTGGCGGGCGGGGCATTTTGAGTTAGCGCTTTCGCCTGGTATTTTGGCTGAAGTGCGTCGTGTTCTCCTCTATCCGCGTCTACAACGCAAACATGGCTGGACAGAGACACAAATTAATGATTTTCTGGCGGGCCTCACAACTGCGGCTACATTAACGCCCGGAACACTCTCCGTTCAAGCCATTCCAGACGACCCCACTGATGACAAATATGTTGCTTGCGCCCTGGAAGCTGAAGCTCAATATATTGTTAGTGGCGACCAACATCTCACCAAGTGGGGGGGGTATCAAGGCATTGAAATCGTCACCCCGGCTTTCTTTATTGAGCATGTCTTGGCGCAAGTAGAACAACAGGAAGCTGATGGGGAATCTGACGAAACGTGATGCCCTGTCAGTCTTCAGGGAAACTCGACGCAAGTCCCATCCACGCCGCCGTTGACATTGACGATAATTAAATTTCCTCTACCCGCACTATAATGTGTGTATGAGGAAGTCAATAAAACAAATGGCTAAAATCAAAAATCTGGGCAAAACCATTGATAGATTCAACCAAGGTTGTTCATTCTTGCAGCAAGCAATTGATGCCTGGGAGAACAAGGATTTTCTTAAATATGAAACTGCTCTTCGCAAAGCAGCGACCGAGTCTGGTGGGGCATTAGAGTGGGTATTAAAAATCTATTTGAGAAACTTTTGTCGCGATAGGATAGCAACAGAAGACCAGCCGATGCCTAAACACCCTAACTTTAATGATCTGATGACTCGGATGCAGAAATATGCTATTCCGCCACTAGAGGTTGAGACTATTAACCAGCTATATGGCTGTAGAAATCTCCGAAATGCGTCAGAGCATGATGCGGCTATTCCTTCAACCCCTGAACTCAATGAGGCTATACAAACGATTCGCCAGCTAATTATCACCTATTTACTCGTTTCCACAGAACAATTGAAGACAGTTAGCATATCAGTTGGGCAACCAGTAAAAATACGTTGGGGAGAGTATTGCCAAAACCTACTGATCACTCACAAGAATTGGTGGAAGAATTGGTCCGGTATGCCTTCCGAACTCTATATCTCGCCCGAAGAGATGGAGATTGCGCCGGCTCAAGTCATTCTGGAGCGAGAATCGAATGAACCACTTAACACACTTGTTTCCATAATCAAGCAATCAGAATCACCCGGTGTTCGTGATGTTTTATCAAAATTAGCAGTTACGACAAGATTTTCCTCTGTTGAACCAACGAAGGATTTTCTCAAATTCGTTGACGAGTATAACACCCCGATTATGCTTTTGGGCAATCCAGGCATGGGCAAATCAGTAGCCCTACAACGTGTAGCGATACAGTATGCCAACCGTTATCTCAATGATAATACGAGTTATATACCTGTCCTGGTTCCACTACGTCGCTATAACAACCGGACACGAAACCTGCATTACCTCATCCGGTTAGCAATGCAAAACAAAGGCAGCTTGAAGCTAACCGATGAAGAGATTATAAAAATTTTAGAGGCTGAAAAACTTCTTCTGCTCTTTGATGGATTGGATGAAGCACTAGGCGACCCTGACATTATTCCTGCTTTAGAAACCTTCATTCAAGAGTACCCCCACCATAAATGCGTTATTTCCAGCCGTCCTAATGCATACAGACAAAGCTACGATAAGATCGCAGGTTGCGAGGAAGTCACGCTCCAACCACTAAAAGCAAAAGATGCAGCCCAATTGTGGCGCAAGGCTGTTGATACGATAGACTTTGAAAATCTCCCGGATGAAGTACAAAACATTTTGCGAATCCCCCTGCTGCTCCGTCTGTCTCCTTACCTGACCCAAGCTGATTATGAACATATAAAAACTAAAGCTCAAATGCTTGACGCCATTTACCAAGCACTGACATCCACCCTTAACGTGTCTATAGGCGATATTGTAGAGCGGAGTCTCTTTCATCTGGCATTAGAACTATATGGCAGTAATGAGTCTTATTTGTTTAACAGAGACCAGGTATTTGGGATTGTCGCCGAGTACCTTTCAGGGGAAAGCATTGAGTATCAAGAAGACAAAGCCCAAGAAGTCTTGCGCCATCCATTATTGACCCCATTAGGTTCTTCATATTTTTCTTTCTGGCATCCGGCTATTCAAGAATATCTGACCGCACGAGGGTTGCAAGATGCAATATTCGCCAGACAAGTCAGTACGGCAGATAAGTCAGAGTTGCTCTTACAATATCTGCGAGACCGGCAGTGGCACGACACAATCTACTATCTGGCCGAAATTCTAGATGATGCCACACAATTAATAAATCTTTTGTTAGATTTTGATCCGCTCTTGGCGCTCAATTGTACTCATAAAGCAAAACGTACACAGGATAAGGATAGTACAATTAAACTGGTGGTAAATGAGTTAATTAAGGCCATCATAACCGCAATTGACCAAATCTGGACCAGTGCTGATGAAATGGCCGTTAGCAGCACAAAAGAATCCCCGGAATACGTTCCCGACGTTAATGAAGATGTCCAAATCAAAATCCAAAAAATCCAGGAAACTTTTCTTCCATTTTTAGTTAGTAATTCGCTTCTTGTACATCTTACAAGTACAAGATTTAAGTTAAACAAACCTCGTTTAGAAGAATTTGGTTTGGGAAATCTGGTAAAATTTATTGATTACGTTTTTGCCTTACAACAAGCTATAACAGATTATAAATTAGATACGGAATTGCAAGGTGTTCATCTGCAAAATCTGTTACAAAGTCAGCGCCTGTTGTATCGTCTCTTTGGCCTGTATTGGCTAGAGGTAGCATTGATCTTTCCAGATACCAGTTTTTCTACCGGATTTTTAACCGCCATTGATGAATATCTTCCGCCGGTTAACCTTAACCCCGATAATATAAATGAATTAACTATGACTATGCGGGTCAAACTCAACCTCCTCCCAAAAATCAAGGATGAACAAACATTGATAACCTATTGGAATGAGTTTCTTAAAGTGCCTAACACTCATCCCCACTGCAAACTTATGCACACGTATGCGGCTTTAGGATTACTGAACACAGAGGGAAGTCAAGCCCAAAAGCCATTGTACAATATTTTATACCACGAAGAGGCTCAGGTAAGACTAATTGCCACATTGGGGATGCTAAAATATGAACAGTATGGAGAAGTATCAATTTGTGTGTATTCGCCTGACCCAAACCCCATAGTTGCTCATTTTGCCAGTGTACGACTGCCTGATCCTTTAGATTGTATATTTATAGACGAGGAGATGACCTATATCCGCCTACTGGTAGAGGCTTTAATTGCGCCTCTGGCAGCAAAAATACCTGTCGCTATGTTGGAGGAACAGTTTTTAGAATTAAGCACTTTGTCCGTCAAACCAGATTTCTTGGTTAACCCTTACCCTGATCAAGAGTATCTTGATCAAATTGTTGAGGCGCTCCTGTTTGAAAGAATAGGGTCTTGGGGAGATTTTATTGAATATAAATACGAAGACTTATTAAGCGCAATAACCGCATCAATCTAGGTTATTGGTTTGGAAAGTACAAGGAAAAACTCTCTGGCATCTAGCATCCCCGACTCAGCTACAACGATACGTGAATTGCTCAATAAAGCTGAAAGTCTACTTACAAAAATTAAACTTACCCCTTCAAGACAATTATATGCAGATGGCATACTAGAATCAGGCGAAGCCTGGCCACTCACCGATGAGGATATAGCCTACATCAACTACTGGACAGACCACTAAATCACCCGTGAGATAGCGGCAGAAGCGCTAGAGGGCTGCTACAAACCTCGTTTGAAAAAACAAAGTAATGATAAGGAGTAACCCATGCCCACCATAGCTGTAGAAACAGAATTATATAATCGCATCGAAAAAGCGGCCTCAGAACACAAGGCCAATATCAATGAAATACTGAACCAGGCCGTCCGCCGTTACCTCTGGGAATTAGACCGTCGCAAAATCTCAGAAGAGAGCAAAATCTACCGGCAACATCACGCTGAACTAAAAGACCAATATTTGGGGCAATATATTGCAATGCACGAAGGACAAGTAGTGGATCACGACGCTGACTTTCCAACATTGCGCCAGCGTATCCGTCAGCTATTTGGGCATACCCCCGTAATGATAACTCTGGTAGAAGAAACTGCCGAACAACACCTGACTCGACACGGTTTTCGGATGGAGACAAACAACTTATGAAGTATCCGTATAATACCCGCTACGAGCCTCCTTTTCCGACAGTTCAAGTTGTTCTACACAACAACGAAGAAAGTGTGCAAACCACATCTCTCCTTGCCTTACTGGACACAGGTTCCGATGGCACGTTGATTCCCATTACTTTTCTGCAAGAGATACTTGCTCCGGCCCTCACGGATACTCGTATTCGGAGTCATTGGGGCGAATGGCGTTCTGTGCAACTATTTGTGGTTGACATTGAATTGGGTGATCTAAAGCTGCCCAATATTTTTGTCGTCGGTGATGAACAAGGAGATGAGGTTATCCTGGGACGAAATATTCTCACTGGAAGTCGGTTATGGATCTAAGAAATACTGTAACTGAAATTGTACACCCCAATAATATGGGTAACTATCCTGATAAAGCAGGTAACTTACAGCGAGTATTTTCAGAAACAGCATTTTCCTAATATGATAACCGACTT
>JAJRVO010000464.1 GCA_024277275.1 Chloroflexota bacterium | reverse complement strand
CACGCTCGTGATTTTGAAGTAGAGGCCGTGCGCAGTTTGGCTTTTTTTAGGAACGCAGACCGAGATGTGTCACCTAATTTGATAGAAATCGTCCCCTGGGAAACCGTAAAATCCTTCTTCCGCGCCGAAGCCAGGCGTCTGGGAAAGCAATGGCTTGGAGAGTGAAAAATAGATGAAACCACCTCAAATTTTAATCAGCTTGATCTTGTTACTAACTATTAGTTTGACCGCCTGCGGTACAGCCCCTACACCCACTGCCACCCCATCACCCACAACACAGGAAGTTAGCCTTTTAACCGAGTCGACACCGGAAACGGTAGAAACTGCCACCCCGGTACCGCCGACGTTTACCCCCACCCCAATACCTTCGCCGGAGCCAACGGCAACCAATACCCTGGTCCCGACCGTAACCCCCACGCCTATGCCCACTCCCACGCCTGAGCCGGTTGCGCGAGTGGATGAGACGCTGACGGCGCAGGTCAATGTTCGGGCCGGTCCCGGCACCGACTACCCGATAGTTAGCCGCTTTGAGCCGGGCCGGGAAGCGATTGTAACGGGGCGCAATGAAGATGATAGCTGGTGGCAAATTGGCCTGGAGGATAGCGCCGCAGAGCCGGATGCTGCCGGCTGGATTTACGGTGAGTTGGTCGCTCTTTCCGGCGATAGCGGAACCATCCCGGTTGTAGAAGCTCCCCCTCCGCCGCCGACCGCAACGCCCGACCCCAATGCCGTTGCCGAGGCTCAGACTCAATCTGAGGCTCAAGCCGAGTCTGGCGAAGATAGTGAAGAGCCAACCACGCCGGATGGGTTGGCCGACCAACTTCGCTGCGGTAAAGATTTCTGCGTAACCTATCAGGCGATGGTACCGATTTGGGAAAATGCGGGTTGCGTTGGCAACCACAGTATTTACATCACAGTGCTAGAGGGATTACCGCCCGGCAAACCGATGGATGGCGTAGTTATCGGCGATACCTTCAACAACGTCGAGGTCGGCTCCGGCAGTCACGGGCCGGGCCGAACCGAGATTACCTTGTGGATGAACAGTATGACCCTTGTTGCCAAGCGTCATATGGACGGCACGCCTTACACCAGCGAGGAGAGCTTCAACTTCACCGCTCACGATGAGTTGATTCCGGCCGAAGTGTTAGCTGCCAGCGGCTATTGTGACGGCTCTGTAGAGACGTGTCGAGAGGCCCAGCAGCATAATGGTATCTGCCGGGGGCATTACTCATGGCGGGTGACGTTTCACAAGTTTGATTGAGGTTATTGATGAGCAACCGATATCCCATCCCCGCCGGTGAGGCGCGGGTTGAGCTACAGGTGAAAAATTCGCGTTTTATTGGTCGGGCCGGGTACACGCCCAGTATTGAGGCAGCCAAAGCCTTTATTGAGCAGATTAAAACAGAGCAACCCGGCAGTACGCATGCTGTCTACGCTTTTGCCGTAGGACACGGAGCCTCCGTAACGCGCGGCATGAGCGATGCCGGGGAGCCGAGCGGCACTGCCGGTCGACCCACGCTGGCGGTAGTAAAAGGCAGCGGTTTAGGCGATGTGACCGTGGTCATTATTCGCTACTTTGGCGGGACCAAACTGGGAACCGGCGGCCTGGTAAAAGCCTACACCGAAACGGCTCAACTAACCCTGGCCGAGTTGCCCCTCACCGAAAAGGTAGAGCGACAGTCGGCGCAGATTACGGTTCCGTATGCTCAATACGAACAGATTAAGCGCTTGGTTGAATCTCACCACGGCCAAATTGATAACGAAGCGTTTGCTGCCAACGTAACGCTGCGCCTTACTTTTATAGTTGACGACTTGCCCGCTTTTGAGTCTGCCTTGTCCGATTTAACCAGAGGGCAGGTGTCTGTGGTTAAGTAGAAAACAGATACCTTTGCTACTTGTTTGACCCTACAGTATAATTGTCGCCTGTAGGAGGTTTTTTATGACAGACGTTTTAGAAAATATTAAAGTAGTTGATTTAACCCAGGCGCTGGCCGGTCCCTACTGCACCATGCTTTTGGGCGACATGGGCGCTGACGTCATCAAAGTAGAACAGCCGGGCGCAGGAGACCAAAGTCGCGGGTGGGGGCCGCCCTTTGTTGAGGGGGAAAGCGCCTACTTTCTTAGTATCAATCGCAACAAGCGTAGCTTAACGCTCGATATTAAATCGGCGGAGGGACAGGGAATTTTGCGTAAGCTGATTGCCGCCGCCGATATCTTTGTGTGTAACATTCCCAAAGCCGCGTCGCGAAAACGGGCCGGGGTTGACGCGGAAACGATGCAAGCCTTAAACCCGCGCCTGATTTATTGCCTCATTAGCGGTTACGGCGGCAACGGCCCCTACGCCGAGCGACCCGGCTACGATATGATTGCCCAGGGCGAGGCCGGCCTGATGAGCGTTACCGGCAACCCGGATGGCGAACCAATGCGCTATCCCGTCCCTATTTCTGATATCACCACAGGTATGTACTCAACTATAGGTATTATGGGGGCGTTGCTGACGCGAGAAAGAACGGGACGGGGGCAATTTATGGATATGACTCTGGTCGAGAGTCAATCGGCGTGGTTATCTATTTTAGCTTCATCGTTAATGAACGGGGGGCAGGAGCCAAAACGATTGGGCAATGAGCATCCCAGTATTGTGCCTTATCAGGTCTTTCAGGCGCAGGATAAATATATCATTTTAGCGGTTGGCACCGAGAGGCTGTGGGCCGGCTTTTGTGACGCTCTGGACCTGGAACATCTTAAAAACGACTCCCGCTTTGCCATCAATACCGACCGTCTGGCAAACCGGGAAGAATTGGTGGCAATTTTGGATGAGATGTTTGCCGCCAGGCCCGCCGATTACTGGCTGGAGAAGCTGAGAATAGCGGGCGTTCCCTCTGGCCCAATCAACACCATCGCAGAAACCCTGGCCCACCCGCAGCACAGAGCGCGTAATTTTATTGTAGAGTTACAGCATCCGGTAGCCGGTCTGGTAAAATCAATGGGTAATCCGGTCCGTTTATCCGACACGCCGGTCAGTTATCGCCTGGCTCCCCCAACTTTGGGGCAGCACACCGATGAAATATTAACCGGGTTGGCGTACGACGCGACTGCCATCGCTGCCTTGCGTGAGCAAGGAGTGGTATAATAAAGTTATTTAAGTATGGAGTAAGGAGTAGGAAGTAAAGGGAAATGCCCCTACTTCCTACTCCATACTTCCTACTGCCTGATAGATTAAGCGACTGGAAGTCGGTTATCATATTAGGAAAATGCTGTTTCTGAAAATACTCGCTGTAAGTTACCTGCTTTATCAGGATAGTTACCCATATTATTGGGGTGTACAATTTCAGTTACAGTATTTCTTAGATCCATAACCGACTT
>JAJRVO010000463.1 GCA_024277275.1 Chloroflexota bacterium | reverse complement strand
AGACAAGGATTCAACTGCTAAGGTACTAAAGGTTTTGAAAACCTTTAGGGTCTCTGATAGAGGACCTCAAAAAATCATTACTCCCACTGAAAACAAAAATCCGTAGGCCAGTTCTAACCGAGCCGTTCCCGCCAGGGCTTGATTAAGGGGACGGCCTTTTTGGCGCATGATGGACTGCGCCAACGGCCCAACCAACGGCAGCGAGAGCCAGGCCAACATCGCTCCCGGCGTCGACACGCTCATTAGCCACATCAGCGGGGGAATTGCGTAACTAAAGCCCAAAAGCAGCAAGTACTCAACCTGCGCGCCCCTCGCTCCCAGTCGAACCGCCAGAGTTTTTTTGCCAACTGCCCGGTCTGTGTCAACATCGCGCAGATTGTTGACCACCAAAATGGCGGTAGACAGCAGGCACATCGGTACGGCGGCCCAAAATGCCGCCGCGCTTACTGTGCCTGCCTGCACATAATAAGTACCGCAAACAGCAACCAGTCCAAAGAAAATAAAAACAAACAGGTCTCCCAAACCATTGTAGCCCAGCGGAAATGGACCGCCGGTATAAGCAATAGCGGAAATAATTGAAAGAATGCCAATTGCCACAATGGGCCAGCCGCCAACCACAACCAGGTAGAGGCCCACCAGCGCGGCCAACCCAAAGGTCAGCCACATGCCGGCCATCACCTGCCCCGGCGATAGCAAACCGGCCTGCGTAACCCGCAGCGGTCCGAGGCGTCCGGTGGCATCGGCCCCTTTTTTAAAATCAAAAACATCATTGGCAAGATTAGCGCCAATTTGGAGCAGCAACGCGCCCAGCAGCGCGGCCAGCGCCGGGCCAAAGCTAAATACGCCCTCGCTGACGGCTACGGCTGTACCCACAATAACCGGAGCCGCAGCGGCGGGCAAAGTTTTGGGTCGAGCGGCCAGAAGCCAAATTTGAAGTTGGGTGGGGGTGTGTTCCATTGCCGTCCTTACTTTTTCCAGCTAATTCTCTCTTCCGCCCACCCCCGGCTGGCGTACGTGTCTGCGCCAACAAATCCGTCAGGGGAGCCTTCCATAACAAACAGTTGTTGCTGATTGTGGCCGTTTGGGGTCATGGCCCATATGGCCCAGGTTCCGCCTCGATTACTGGCAAAAGCCAACGCCCTGCCATCCGGCGACCAGGCAGGCAGTCCGTCTTCTGCCCGATCATCAGTCAGGCGTTGCAGGCCGGAGCCATCGGTGTTGATGACGTAAATCTCCCAATTTTCGTCGCGCCGGGACATAAAGGCGATTTTTTGACCGTCGGGAGAAATAGCGGGAGCGGTATCGTGTTCAATATCGGTTAGAGGCTGAATGTTGTTAAACGATGCGGAAGCCAGACGCAAACCCGGGCCGGTATTGCCCCACCCCCTAAAAACAAGTTGCCCATTGGGGCCAATGGCGGGATACTCGCCCTCGCTAAAAATAATACCTTCGGTGCGCTCTTCATCGCTATTAACCCTATACAATTGCGACTTGCGATGGCCGGCGCGCCGGGATAACAAAATGACCTCGCTGCCGTCAACGCTCCAGGTCGGCAATTGATCTTCAGTGTACCCGGCCACAAGTTTTTGATTCGCTCCGGAAATATCGCTAATCATCAAGCCGCGTGTATCCAGTTTCCAGGAATGAAACGCAATTTGCGTACCATCAGGGCTAAAAGCCGGTTGGCTGGCATGAGCCAGGAAAAACTCTGTACCGGAGCCGTCTGCCCGGCCAAAATAGATGTCGTAATCCACGCCATTAAAAACCGGATAGGCAATGATGCCGGTTAAGGTAGAGGCAGGTATGCCTTGCACCCGAGAAACCGGAGGGGCGGTTGTGGGTTTGGGCGTAAAGGTTGGTTCTGGGGTGGGGGTGGGGGTGGCCGTGTCTACCGGCGTGTCCGTGGCTTTAGGGGTCTCATTGATTACAGCAGTTGCCTTGACTACTGGAGTGGGTATGTTTGTTGGGGCATCACCCGGCGTTTGCAAAACAACCTCAGTGGGAGCAGCCTCAGCAGATTGCTCTTGAACAACGGTTGCCGGTTGCTGCGTAGGAGTTTCACTTTGCTCTACCCGATTGAACAATATATAGGCAATGCCGCCCAAAATGAGCAGAACCATTGCCAGCCCCGTCAGGCCAAATATCCACAACAAAACAGGGATACCCGCAGCTTGTTGAGCGGATACTTTGACCCCCGCCGCCCCTTGTATCACCTCGGTTATAGCTTGACGCATCTCTTCTGCGGTTTGGTAGCGATCATCAGGGTGGACGGCCATAGCCCGCAACACAACCTGTTCGGCTTTATCGGAAAGTTTGGCATTCAATTGTCGAGGGGGAATCAACGTTTCCGGGTTTAAAACCCGTTGATGAACATCCGGCGGGTATAAATGGGTCAACAGGTGATACATGGTCGCCCCAAGCGAGTAGATGTCCGACCGGGTATCGGTGTGACTCTGGCTATCGGCAAATTGCTCTAATGGGGCGTAAGCGGGGGTCCCCAAACCGCGCAGTTCAACCTTTGTGGCCGGATTATCCGAGTCGAACAGCTTAACCAACCCAAAATCAACCAGCTTGACTCTGTTTTGCAGATTTACGCGCAGGTTAGCCGGTTTTATATCCCGGTGAACAATGGGCTGCGGGCGCTGATTGTGCAAATAGGTCAGAGCATCTAATACCTGGTCGGCCCAGCCCAAAACCAGAGCCTCAGAGAGAGGTTCTTTAGCTCGTTGGAGGCAGTTATCCAGGTCTTCGCCCTCCACGTAATCCATCACCAAATATTCCTGACCACCTTCAATAAAATAGTCAGAAACTTTAGGCAGATTAGGATGGTCTAGTCGGGCCAAAATATGGGCTTCGGCCAAAAACTGCTCGCGAGATTGCGCTTGAACATCGGCGCTAACGCCGGTGTTAGGCCGGTTTTCTTTAATAGCGCAGCGCCGTCCGACCAAACGTTGATCGTCGGTCAGGTAAACGGCCCCCATTGCGCCGTAGCCCAAAACGCTTGCCACTTGATAGCGTTTGTTCAAGACAGTTCCTGCGCCCAACAACCCTCGCAACGGAGAGGGGCATCTGGCGCAAGTTTGGGCGTCGTTGTGGTTATCAAAGCTGCAATTTGGGCACATTTGAGACATTGATGCTTTACCTTTTGCGTAGTCTCACGTAGATGGTCAGAAAAGTTCTTTTCGCCGTCATTAAGTTGCTAATGCGTAATGCGTAATT
>JAJRVO010000462.1 GCA_024277275.1 Chloroflexota bacterium | reverse complement strand
GTCATCACAATTGCACGTAAGCGTTTAGACCAAGAATATATAGAACGCTGATTTTGCAGATTGCCGCAGAACAACGCAGATAATGTCGCTTCACTTATAAAAAAATCAGCGAAAATCCGTGTAATCAGCGTCATCTGCGTTCTATTCAGGCCCAGAGCTGAACGGTTACAATTGCGCAACCGGAAACCTAAAAACTTAAAACCCGAACTTCACGGAGAAACCACCAATGAACGCCTCGTGGTTAGAACGAAACCGACATATTGTTTTTGTTATCACTTTGATAATTGCTTTAGGCGGCGCTGCCGGTTTTTACCTGCGACGTCCCGCTCAAAACCCTATTGAAATTCTTTCGACAGAAGCTGCCGTAACGGCTGCGCCCACCCTTACGCCACGGCCAGAGCCAACAGCTACGCCTGCCCCGGTGCGAGTCTACATCACTGGTGGGGTTGCCAACTCTGATGTTTACTTTCTGCCTCGGGGCAGCATCATTAAAGATGCCGTCAAAGCAGCGGGGGGCTTTACCCCAGATGCCGACCCTGAACGAATTAACCAGGCCCAGGAGCTGCAAGACCAGCAACAAATTCACATCCCCCGCAAAGGCGAGAAAAATCCACCGCCACCTGTGCAAGACGGGCAAAGCGCTCCGAATGAAGAGGGTGGAGGCAGCGGTGTTACCGGCGGCGTCATCAATTTAAATACGGCTACGCTTGAGGAACTTGACACACTACCCGGTATTGGCCCGGCAATTGCTCAACGCATTATTGATTACCGGACCAGCATCGGCGGCTTTACCTCTGTCGATGAGATTACCCAGGTTAGCGGCATCGGCGATAGCACTTTTGCCAAAATAAAAGACCTGATTAGGGTTGAGTGAGTTTACCTCGTCCAACTTGAATTTACCTCGTTCCCAAACGGGAGTTTGGGAACGAGAAAAAGCGGTGGGGCTAGTACACGGCGGCGTAAATCCTTCGGTAGTTTATGGAGTGAAAAAGTGCACTTTTTCACTCCATAAACTAAGCAACGCGCTGCTTGTAACTACCGAAAGACTTCCGCCAAGCTGTACTAGTCGCCAAATTAGCCCCTCTTTTCGCTTCATGATACAATATCTGTTTATTACACCCTTTTGCAAAGGGAAATGGACCGTCAATGGACGATACAAAAAGAATTTATCTCTCTTGGAGAGATGTTGACAAATTAATTAGCGGCCTGGTGCGTCAATTAGCGGCCCACACTTATGATGTGGTCATTGCCATTACCCGTGGGGGCATTATACCCGGCGCTATTATTGCTGAACGACTGGCAATTCAACAAGTTCTGGTAGCCTCGGTAGATTTTTATGAGGATGAAGAACATGATTTTGATTGGCCGATTTTTATGCAATTTCCTGCGGGTAGCTTTTTGCGAGGCAAGCAAGTCCTGATAGTTGACGATATCTGGGACCGGGGTAAACAAACTGTTAATGTTTCAGAACGGGTTAAACAATCTGGCGGCAAACCCTTTTCCGTAGTTTTGCATTACAAACCGCATCGCTCACAATTTCCAGAAAAACTACCCGATTTTTATGCGGTGGAAACTAAAGATTGGATTATCTACCCCTGGGAAGTTGACCGGGGTGTTGTGGGCGCGTAGTCCCCCCTTTTTATTGACAGAGACGATTCGGCAATTCAATATGGCCGTTAATAAGGACGATTGGACGAACGACGGTGGACGAATTAAGTGATAGACCAAGGCTTTTGTCGTTCGTCCATCGTCTTCCGTCCGGTTGGATAAGTCGCCCCAAACAATTACCGAATCATTTCTAACAAGGAAAAAGAATGCGTTTTCTAATAACAGGCGGGGTGGGCTTTATTGGCGCCACTTTGGCTAATTATTTGGCTCGACAAGGACACACCGTGCGAGTCCTTGATAACCTGAGCAGCGCCGGCGACAAATCTCGACTTGACCCAGCCATCCACTTTACCCGGGGCGACGTGGAAGACAAGCCCAAAGTTTGGCGCTTGCTCAACAAGGTCGATTGTGTTTATCACCTGGCCGCTCGTGTTTCCGTGCCGGAGTCGGTGTTGTACCCCCGCGAGTACAATAGTACAAATGTAAGCGGAACCGTAGCCATTATGGAAGCTATGCGCGACGCGGGGATAACGCGCGTGGTTTTAGCCTCGTCCGGGGCTGTTTATGGCGAGCAGCAAGTAGAAAAAGTCCACGAAAAGCTGTTGCCCCACCCTGCTTCGCCTTATGCCGCCAGCAAGTTAGCCGCCGAAAGCTACGTCCGCACCATTGGGCAACTATGGAACATAGAGACCGTCTCTTTACGAATTTTTAATGCCTACGGGCCGGGCCAGGCTGTTCCACCCACCCATCCGCCGGTTATTCCTCAATTTATGCGGCAAATTCTGGAGGGAGGCTCCCTGGTAATCCACAGCGGCGGCGAGCAGATTAGGGATTTTATTTACGTCGATGACGTAGTAGAAGCTTTATATGCCGCCGCCACCGCCGAAGGCATTAACCGGCAAGTAATCAACATTGGCACAGGTGTGGGAACCAACATTGTAGACCTGATAAAAGTTATCGAGCAAGTCGCCGGCCGCCAGGCGCAAACCATTATAATCCCCTCTGTTGATGGGGGAGTATCCTCTCTGGTAGCTGATACAGGTCGCGCCGAAGCGTTGCTTGGCTTTAAACCACAGATAGCGTTGCCTGAAGGATTGGCTCTACTAAAAGAGCGCGATTCACTATTTGCTCCCCCCCCCCCCCAAACAGGGTTTGAGGATAGGGGCTGGGGGGTATTCTCCATAAGCGCGAACTTAAGCGATTCTATTCGGGGTAATCCTTGTTATGAAAAAAGAAGTTGAAATAGTTGCGGGCAGACGGGTTATTTTAATGGACTCAATATCATATATCACCTCTGCCGACAGAGGCAGCATTATCATTTCAGGTTCGCACGGGGGTACAGCAGCAGCAAGTTATGCTATGCAACACCCGCCCCACCTGGTCATCTTTAACGACGCCGGCGTTGGTAAAGATCGGGCGGGAATTGCCGGCCTCGACTTGCTACAAAATGTTGGTATCGCGGCGACGACCGTCTACCACACCTCGGCGCGTATTGGGGATGCGACAGACACCTGGACGAACGGCCTGATCTCGCACACTAATTTGTTGGCAAAATCGCTTGGTATCTGTATTGATGAATTGGCTCAAATGGCAATCCGAAATATTGATCAGGGTATTGGCGCCCAGGGAATTTTTTTACCTCGTTCCCAAACTCCAGTTTGGGAACGAAATAGATAAACAATAAGAGGTCAAAAACTTGATACTTAACCAAATTAGCCAACTGATTGAAACCGCCGTAAAAAAGGCCCAGAAAAAGGGCGATTTGCCCAAATTCGATATCCCGGAAATTATCATTGAGCGCCCCAAAGACCCCTCGCACGGCGACTACGCTACTCCGGCTGCGCTGGGGATGGCTCGCTTTGCCCGTATGGCCCCGGTACAAATCGCCGAGAAGATTATCAAGCGCATAGCCCCGGCAGATTACATCGGCGAGGTCACTGTGGCTCATCCCGGCTTCATCAATATTCGCCTCTCCAAAAGCTGGCTGGCCCAACAAGTCGAGACTATTTTGACCGAAGGCGACGACTTTGGCCAGGTCAATCTGGGCGATGGGGTCAAGGTGCAGGTTGAGTTTATCAGCGCCAACCCCACCGGCCCGCTGGTGGTTGGCTCCGGGCGCAACGCCGTTTTGGGCGACACCCTGGCCAGAGTGCTGGATGCCGCCGGTTACACCGTCCAGCGAGAATATTACATCAACGATGTCGGGACGCAGGTTGACAATATGGGTAAGGCAATGTTTGCCCGCTACGCTCAAGCGTTGGGGCAAAACGAACCAACCCCGGACGAGTACCAGGGCCATTACCTGGTCGAGATGGGCCAGGCTGCGGCCAAAGAATTTGGCGACAAGTATCTGCAAATCGAACAGGATGAAGCCGAGACCTTTATGCGCCGATACGCGCTGGATACCATTATAGCCGGTCTAAAAGAAGACTCGGCCCTGATTGACGTGCATTTTGATAACTGGTTCTCAGAGCAAAGCCTGTTTGATGACGGCACATATGGCCTGGCCTTTAACAAGTTGAGCAGCAAAAATATGATTCTGGAGCGCGACGGGGCGGTCTGGCTGCGCAGCGAGAATGAGGACGACAAAGAAAATGTAATTGTCCGCTCCGATGGCC